>NZ_JBSFNC010000056.1:0-53258 GCF_053586895.1 Amycolatopsis sp. NPDC003731
CGCCCGGTCCCATTCCGAACCCGGAAGCTAAGCCTGACAGCGCCGATGGTACTGCAACCGAAGGGTTGTGGGAGAGTAGGACACCGCCGAACTTACTTGGACGGAAGGCCCCGGTCGAGAACCCCACGGTTCTCCCGGGGCCTTCCGCTATTCCCGGGCCGGCCGCCGGAGCAGGTACGTGTCCATGATCCAGCCGCGCCGCTCCCGCGCCTCCGCCCGCACCTCACGGATGTGCGCCGCCAGCGCCGGGGTGAGCGGACCGGACAGCAGGATCTCGTCCGGCGTGCCGATGTAAGCGCCCCAGAAGATGTGCAGGCCCTCCGACGTGAAGCGGTCGAACGTCGTGTGGGCGTCCAGCAGCACGAACACGTCGTCGACGCCCTCCGGCCAGCCCGTCGCCAATCGGCGGCCGGTCGTCAGCTGGACCGCGCGGCCGATCTGGTTCATCGTCGTCCGGTGCCGGGCCACCAGCGCCGAGATGCTGCTGATGCCCGGGACGACCTCGTACTCGAACTCCACGTTCCCCCGGGCCAGCACCGCCTCGATCAGCGCGATCGTGCTGTCGTACAGCGACGGGTCGCCCCACACCAGGAAGGCGCCGGATTCGGCGGGCCCCAGTTCCGAGCGGATCAGGTCCTCGTACACGGCCGCGCGGGCCGCGTGCCAGTCGGCGACCGCGGCCCGGTAGTCCGCCGGGGTCCGGTCGCGGGGCGGGTCCTCCGCCAGCACCACGCGGTAGCCCGGGCGCGTCACGAACCGGTCGAGGATCTCCTGCCGCAACCGGACCAGGTCGCTCTTCTCCGCCCCCTTGTCGAGCACGAAGAACACGTCGACGCGGTTGAGCCGGTCGATGGCCTGCACCGTCAGGTGCTCCGGGTCGCCGGCGCCGATCCCGATCGCGTAGATCTTCCGCATGCCGGGAGTGTGCCGGGGGCGATCGGTGAACCCCTACCCCCGATGGGTATAAAGGAAGAAGAGCGAAAGGAGCGGGAGATGGCCGAAGCGACCTACACCGTCGAGGGCATGACCTGCGGGCACTGCGCCACCTCGGTCCGCGAGGAGGTCTCCGAGATCGACGGCGTCCAAAGCGTGGACGTCGACGTCGAGAGCGGCCGCGTGACCGTGACCAGCGACGCGCCGCTGACCACCGACGCGGTCGCCGCCGCCGTCACCGAGGCCGGCTACCGCCTGGTCGCGTGAACTCCACCGAGGTGTCGGCCGCGACCCGCGTCGAGCTCGCCATCGGCGGGATGACGTGCGCGTCCTGCGCGGCTCGCGTCGAGCGGAAGCTCAACAAGGTCGACGGCGTGACCGCGACGGTCAACTACGCCACCGAGAAAGCCCGGGTCAGCTACCCGAGCGGGCTGTCAGTCGACGACCTCAAGGCCGTCGTCGAAGCCGCCGGCTACTCGGCACGGCTGCCCGAGCCCGAGGCGCCGGATGACCCACGCGAGCTGCGCAAACGTTTGCTGGTGTCCGCCTCGCTCACTGTCCCGCTGGTCGTCGTCGCGATGGTCCCCGCCTGGCAGTCCGCGGCCTGGCCGTGGGTGTCGCTCGTCCTCGCCGCCCCGGTCGTGACCTGGGGCGCGTGGCCGTTCCATCGCGCCGCCGGGGTCAACCTGCGGCACGCCACCGCCACGATGGACACGCTGATCTCACTCGGCGTCGTCGCTTCCGTGGCCTGGTCGCTGTACGCGCTCCTTCTCGGCGACGGCCACCACCACCTGTACTTCGAGGTGGCCGCCGCGGTCACCACGTTCATCCTGGCCGGCCGCCACTTCGAGACGCGGTCGAAGCGCCGGGCCGGCGCCGCCCTCCGCGCCCTCATGGACCTCGGGGCGAAGGACGTCACCGTGCTCCTCGACGGCGAAGAGCACCTCGTCCCGATCAAGGACTTGCAGGTCGGTGCCGTCTTCGTGGCCCGGCCCGGCGAGAAGATCGCCACCGACGGCGTGGTCACCGAAGGCGGGTCGGCGGTCGACACCAGCATGCTGACCGGCGAGTCGGTCCCGGTCGAGGTCGGTCCGGGCGACGCGGTCACCGGTGCCACCGTCAACGTCGGCGGGCGGCTGCTCGTGCGCGCAACGCGCGTCGGCGCGGACACCCGGCTGGCGCAGATGGCGCGGCTCGTCGAGTCGGCGCAAAACGGCAAGGCCGAGGTCCAGCGCCTGGCCGATCGGGTCTCGGCGGTGTTCGTCCCGGCGGTCGTCTTCGCCGCGCTGGCGACCCTCGTCGGCTGGCTGGCGACCGGCGGCTCGGCGGACGCGGCGTTCACCGCGGCCGTGGCCGTGCTGATCATCGCCTGCCCGTGCGCGCTCGGCCTCGCGACGCCGACGGCACTGCTCGTGGGCACCGGCCGCGGTGCGCAGCTGGGCATCCTGATCAAAGGGCCCGAGGTGCTCGAGTCGACCCGGCGCGTCGACACCGTCGTGCTCGACAAGACCGGCACCGTCACCACCGGCCGGATGACGCTCGTCGAGGGCGACGGCGAGGTGCTCCGGCTCGCGGGCGCCGTCGAGGCCGCTTCCGAACACCCGATCGGCCGCGCCATCGCCGACGCCGCCCGCGAGCGCTTCGGCGCATTGCCCGCCGTCACCGAATTCCGCAGCACGCCGGGTGTCGGCGTGGCCGGGGTGGTCGAAGGACGCGTCGTCAGCGTCGGGCGGGCGCCGAGTGGCGGCGTGACCACGGTCGGGGTGACCTGGGACGGCGAGCTGCACGGGACGCTGGCCGTCGCCGACACGATCAAGCCGACGTCCGCGCGGGCCGTCGCCGAGTTGCGGCAACTCGGCCTGGAGCCGATCCTGCTGACCGGTGACAACGCGGGCGTGGCGCGGGCGATCGCCGCCGAAGCCGGGATCGGCGAGATCGTCGCCGAGGTGCTGCCCGAGGGCAAGGTCGACGTCGTCAAGCGGCTGCAGGCGGAGGGCCGCGTGGTGGCGATGGTCGGTGACGGCGTCAACGACGCGGCCGCGCTCGCGCAGGCCGACCTGGGCCTGGCGATGGGCACGGGCACCGACGCGGCCATCGAAGCCGGCGACCTGACGCTGGTGCGAGGAGACCTGCGGGCCGCGGCCGACGCGATCCGGCTGGCCCGCCGCACCCTCGCCACGATCAAGGGGAACCTGTTCTGGGCGTTCGCCTACAACGTGGCGGCGCTGCCGCTCGCGGCGCTCGGCCTGCTCGACCCGATGATCGCGGGGGCGGCGATGGCCTGCTCGTCGGCCTTCGTGGTGAGCAACAGCCTGCGGTTGCGCCGGTTCCGCTGACACCCCGGGAGGGTATAGTCGGGGTGAGGAAGGCCGACGACGGGGACAGGTGGGCGATGACGGGTTACGGCACCGAGCGGGAAGCCTATCTGAAGCGCCTGCGCCGGATCGAGGGTCAGATCCGCGGGCTGCAGCGCATGGTCGAGCAGGACAAGTACTGCATCGACATCCTGACCCAGGTCTCCGCGGCGACGAAGGCGCTCCAGTCGTTCTCGCTCGAACTGCTCGACGAGCACCTGGCCACCTGCGTCGTCCAGGCGGCCGCGGCGGGCGGCGAGGAAGCCGATCTGAAGGTCCGGGAAGCTTCGGACGCCATCGCGCGGCTGGTGCGGTCCTAGCGGACCAGCACGGCCAGAGTGAGGCCGCCCGCGTTCGTCGTGAAGTGCACGATCACCGACGCGAGCACGCCCCGGCCGAGGTGGCGCCACCAGTGCAGGAAGATCCCGGCGACGCCCGCCGCGGCCATCGCCAGCACCTGCAGCACCACCACCGGCGTCGAGCCGAACACGGCGTGCACGGCGGCGTTGCGGCCGATGGCGAGGGCCGGCAGCGCGTGCCAGAGCCCGAACAGCGCGGCCGAGCACAGGATCGGCGGCCAGCGCCACCGGTCGTCGTCCGCGCCGAACAGACCGGGCAGCACACCGCGGAACGCGACCTCCTCGATCAGGACCGTGCCGAACAGAATCCGGCCGCAGGTCAGCCACAGCAGCTGCGCGAAATCGGGGTCGCCGACGCGGCCGTCCTGGTAGACCGTGCGCAGCGACGGCACGGCCAGCGCGATCCCGAAGACGCCCGCCACCGAAGCCGCGCCGGCCAGGCCGGCGAGCGCGGGACGCCGGAGCCGGCTCAGCCCCAGGTCCGGCCACGAGCAGCCGGCCGCCCGGCCCAGCGCGACCAGCACGAGCGCCGCCACCAGCCCGCACACCGGGTACGCCCAGCCGGGCAGCACGCGGTTGGCCAGCGTGGTCGACGCGGCGAGCGTCATGACCGCGGCGACCAGCGCGAACACCCGCCGCGGGGGGAACGGCGCGGCTTCGGTCAAGGACCGGCTCCCGCGGTCCCGGTGAAGCCACCGTGGGGACTGCCGGCCGTCACGACGTCCTGACCTGCGCCGATGCCGCGGCGCAGGTCAACCTACCGCGTCGGTGAGGTCGTCCGCCGGTGACCGGCGCTGGATCGGCACTCTTTTCGACATCGGCAGGGTGGCTTCCGGGTCGAACGACGCGGGACGGTCGTCGAGGGCGACGGCCGCGTCGGCCAGCAGCGCCCGGCAGCCCGTCAGGCTCGCCTTGAGCTCGTCGCGGACCTCCGCGAGGGCCGTGACCTCGCGTTGCGCCGCCTCGACCAGGGATTCGCCGTGCTTGGTCGCGTCGGTGACCAGCTTCTCGGCCTTCTCCCGGGCCGCGGCCAGCTCGGTTTCCGCGGTCGTGACCAGGGTTTCGCCGTGTTGCCGCGCTTGGGCGACCAGCTGGTCGGCCTTCGCTCGGGCGGCCGCAGACTGCTCTGCCAGCTCGCGCATCGCGTCGGCGCGGCGCACGGTCATCGCGCGGGTGTGGTCCTCTTCCAGCTGGGCACGGCGGTGTGCCGCGGCCTCGTCGAGTTCCTTGCGACGCTGCTCGGCCGCGCGCAGGAGTTCCTCGTGCTCGGCGCGCTGCCGCTCGCGTTCGGCCTCCGCCTCGGCGACCAGCCGGCGTTCCTTCTCCGTGAGCCGGACGGCCTCCGCCTCGGCCTCCCGGCGGATCCGCTCCGCGGTTTCCGTTGCCGCCGCGGTGATTTCGACCGCTTCCTCGCGGGTCAGCTCGATCATCCGGCGGGAGCGCTCCTGCAGGGCGTCCGCGGGGATCGGGGTCATGCTGATCCGGTCGATCTTGACACGCAGCTCGTGGTTCTCCTCGGCGAGCGCGGTCCCGCGGCGCCGCGCGGAGTCCCGCTCCGCGGTGAGTCTGCGGATCTCGGCCTCGGCCCACGCGACGTACTCCGCGACCTGGGCCCGGTGAAAACCGCGCCACGCCAGGTCGAATCCGGGCTGCGTGTTCGCCACGTCCTCGCCGCCGCCGGGGGCCATGCCTCACCTCCGAATTGGATGGTTTCTCCTGGGCCGCACGTTTTCCTTGCGGCACCGGGGATTTCCGTGTGCACCCCAGTGTGCCGCAAACCCGCCTCCGCGCGCTGCCCGGGCGGCCGATCATTCGTCGAGCGGTTCTCCGAGCCCGGTGGACGTGCTCCGGACGGCGGGCAGCTCGGCCAGTTCGGCGGCCAGGTCGTAGAGATCACCGCGGCCGTCCAGGCGCAGCGTCACGACCGCGATCCGTTGCCCCTCTTCGGAAACGGATTCGTGGTCGACCTCGACGTGGTGCACCGCCCACCCGCGCCCGGTGCACACGGCCAGCGCCGCGCGCAGCACGCCGTGGCCGTCGAGGTAGCTCAGCCGGACCACCGGTGGTTCCCGGCGGTGCCGGGCCACGAACCGCTGCAGCGGCGGGAAGCCCCGGGTCACCACGAAATGCCCGATCGTCGTGCCGGCCGCGAGCACCGGCAGCCCGGCCCCGCACGCCGTGCCGACCGCGGCGGTCAGCCAGATCGTCGCCGCCGTGGTCAGCCCGCGCACCGCGTCCCGGCGGACGAAGATCAGCCCGCCGCCGATGAAGCCGATGCCGGAAACGATCTGGGCGGCGATCCGCGACGGGTCGAGCGAGACGTGCTCGAAGCCGAGCAGATCGGCGAAGCCGTACTTCGACACCAGCATGAACACGGCCGAGCCGACGCCGACCAGGCTGTGCGTCCGCAGCCCGGCGGCCTTCATGCCGGCCTCGCGTTCGAGCCCGATGGCGACGCTCAGCACGAGTGCGAGCAGGACCGGCGGGAGCAGGCTCCACTGCGCCGGCGTGGACCACAGGGTGGGCAAGTTCGTGACCTCCAGGGTTTCCGGTGGCCGGCAAGCGGGGAGAACCGCGGCGCCGTCACCTGGGCATACTGGGCCGGACGCCCCCGATCGTGCCAGGCGAGGAGGACTCGTGACAGCGAGCCTGCCGGTTCCGGACTTCGTGGCCTACCGCGCCGTGCGCCGCGGCGTCCGCGACCTGCTCGGGGGACGGCCCGGCGCGGGGTTCCACCGGGTCCCGGCGTGTCCGGAGTGGACTGTCACGGACCTGCTCGGCCATCTCACGGCGATCGCCGGGCGGGTCCTGGCGCGCCACGGCGGCGGCCCGGTGTCGCCGGCCGGGGCCGTGGCGGTGCCGGAGCTGCTCGACCACTGGGACGACGTCGGCGAGGAGCTCGACCGGCGGCTCGAGGACGCGGGCGGGCGCAGTGGCGCGGTGATGGTGATGGACGCCTACACCCACGAGCTGGACCTGTGCGCGGCCCTCGGCGTCGCGCCGCCGGAGGACCACGCGGCCGAGGCGCCGAGCTTCGAAGTGCTGGTCAGCGGACTGTCCGGCTCGATCACGGCACGCCGGTTGCCGTCGCTGCGGCTGCGCACGACGTCGGGTGCGGAGTGGACGGCAGGTGCCGGCCGTCCGGCGGCGACGGTGACCGCGCCCACCCACGACCTCTACCGCTCCCTGGCCGGACGACGGTCCCTTGCCCAGCTCGCGGCCCTGGCCTGGAGCACGGCGCCCGAGCCGTGGCTGCCCGCGTTCGGCTGGGGGCCGTTCGCGCCGCCCGCCCAGCCGGGCGTCTGACGGGCGGCCGGGGCTCAGCCGGACGGCGGGGTGACCGTCAGGAGGGCGGCCAGGGCCAGCACCACGACGCTGAGCAGCACCTCCACCACCACTGCCTGGCGCAGGCGGCGCAGGTCCGCCGTCACCGTCTTCGTCGCGCCTTCCGGCGGTGCCGCCGGGGTCAGGCTCCGGCGCACCGCCCGGCGGGAGCGGCTCGCCACCGCCAGCAGCACCGCGAAGCCCGCGATCTTCAGCAGGACCAGCAGGCCGAACCGGGTCGTCCAGAGGGACGACAGCGACGGCATGATGCGCAGCGCCAGCACGGCGCCGCTGAGCGCGACGGCCGTCACCGCTCCGCCCGCGATGCGGGAAAAGCGCGTCGCCACGGGAACCAGGTCCTCGTCGGCTGCCGGGCGGTGGAGGCACAGGGCCAGCTGGGCCAGGCCGCCCGCCCAGACGGCGATCGCGCCGAAGTGCACCAGGTCCGCCGAGACCGAGACGAACATGATCGGGTCGGTGACCGGGTGGCCGGTGGCCGAGAACGTCAGCAGCACGAGGAAGCCGGTCACCACGGCCAGGTTCTCGTAGCGGGAGCGCAGCCGTTCCGGCAGGTCCGGCCGCAGCAGCCGGGGCAGCAGCAGCGCCAGCACGGCCACCGCGGCCAGCCGGAGCAGCAGCAGCTTCCCGTAGGCGACGCGCAGGGTGTCCGCCAGAAGCCGGGTGTCGAACACCGCTTCGAGGTTCCGCCCGGTCGCGTACGGGCCCTGCAGCACGAACGCCGCGACGGTCGTCGCCGCGACGAGGCCGGCGCCCCAGCGCAGCAGCCGCCGGGCACGGGGGTCGGCGCGGGCCGCCGGACGGCACAGCACCACGAACGCCAGCCCGCCGAGCAGCACGACTCCGAGGTAGGCCAGCCAGCGCACGCCCGTCGACACGGCGTCGACGGCCGCGTCGGTGCCGGTCGCCGCCGACACCGCGCCGGCCGACGTCACCAGCGGCCCGGTGCCCACCACGAACGCGAAGGTGCCGCGCACCGGGTGGGAGTCGGCCGAGACGAAGGCGTATTCGACCAGATAGCTGCCGTCCGGCAGGCCCGGCTTCAGCCGCACCGCGAGCTGCTCGGCGACGTCGCCGGGCTGGAACACCGGCCCGGTGTCGGCCCGCGTGCCCGCGAGGTCGACGACCTTGATCGACCCGGGCTGGATCCCGACGTTCTCCGAAAGGGTGACCGACACCAGGGGCGGCGCCGCGCTCAGGCGGGCGCCGTCCCCCGGGGCCGACGAGACGATCTCGACGTGGGCCGAAGCCGGAACGGCGCCGAGCACGAGCCAGCCGGTGAGGAAGGCCAGCAGGGCCAGCGCTCGCTTCACGACGCGGCGAGGGCGGCCTTCGGCAGCCCGCAGACGCAGCCGCTCAGCTCGTGCTCGGCGACCGAGGCACGCCGGTGCAGGACGACCGCGACGATCATCGGGATGGTGACGATCGTGTTGTAGAACAGGTGCAGCTCCACCCGCGGCACGAGCAGCTGGATGATGCTCGTGGGCACCTTCTGCCCGGCCAGCCGCCAGCCCGACTGCGCCTGGATGAACAGCAGCAGGTGCTCGATGTGGTGCCAGAACTGGATGGCGAGCGCGAGGTTCCACCACTGCCGCGACCGGCCGGCGAAGCCGTACCGCAGGATCCACAGGAACACCAGCATCACGAGCGCGTAGCCGTAGTGCAGCCATTCCTGCGAAATGAGCCACGGGAACGGCATCCCGAGCACTCCCCGCGCCCGCGAGGTGGGCCACCCGAACCCGTAGATCTGCACGGCTTGGACGATGTGCTCGGCCCAGTGGGCCACCACGATCACCATGAACACGGCGAGGGCTCGGTTGTGGTACTTCCCGTTGAGCGTCCCCAGGAAGCCGGCCGGCCGAACGAACTCGGAGGTCGACATGCAAGTGCCCCTTCTCGAAGGACCGAATCTCGGCTTTCCGACGATAAGCCTCCCGGCGGCCCGCTCCGTTACTCCGGATTGCCCATTTCGCGGGGTCGGCCGGCCGCACCCCGGGGCGGCTCAGTGCAGGGTGAGGCCGTCGGAGAGCTCCGGCTTCGGGGGGATCCGGAACAGCTTGGTGAACAGCTCCAGGTGCGCGAACGCGCCTTCGATCTTCACCCGGCCGGACGCCATCGCCTCGGCCGCGGTCAAGTCGCCGTTGAACAGGTCGATCAGCACCGGCCCCTGCGGCTCGATGACGATGTCCGCCGAGGGGTGGTCGCCGCTGCTCACCTTCAGCGTTCCGTCGTCGATCATGGCGTGGACGATCAGCGAGCCGCTGTGGCGCACCACGTACGTCACGTGCACGCCGCGTGCGGCTTCCTCCTGGAACGTCGTGTAGAGCGAGAGGATGGCGGCGTCGGTGGTGAAGACGTCGTCGCCCTTCGGGTGGCCGAGCGAGCGCGCGCCCCACAGCCCGAGGTCCAGCAGGATGTGGTCCAGTTCGCTGCCGTACTCGGTGAGCTCGTAGACCAGGCCGGCGTCGAGCTGCGGCAGGACGCGGCGGCGGACGACGCCGGCCTGCTCCAGCTCGTTGAGCCGGGACGACAGGATGCTCGCCGGGATGCGGGGCAGGCCTCGCTGCAGGTCCGTGAAGCGCTTCGGGCCGAGGATCAGGTCGCGGATGACGAGCATGGACCACCGCTCGCCGATGATTTCGAGAGCACGCGCCAGTCCGCAGAACTGTCCGTAGGTGCGTGTGGTCGTCATACTCGGTCCTCACTGTGGGTCGCATCGGACGCTCGGGATCCAGGTTGACGACCCGCTCGGCCGCCGGGCCAGTGCGGTGTGCACGCCTTCGCTGTGGATTTCACGGGAGGTGCCGTGTGTTTCGCATCCCGGGCAGGTGTACTGCGCACTGGCCGCAGGTCCGGCCGCCGGAGAAGAATCCGGTTTCTCGGATTGTGCGCACCGGCGGCAGGGAGTTGAAATGAGCGGATCGGCCGTGCACCCCGCCTTCCACCCGTCGACGTCGCACGCGCGCGGCCGCGTGCTCGGCTTCAAACGGCACCTGCGCGCCGAGGTCAGCAACGGCAACGGCGCGTACCTGTTCTCCGAACGCGGGGTCATCGCGATGCGGGGCGCCCGCATCGAATCGCTCGCGCCGCTGCTGGACGGGACGTGGGAACTGGCCGACGTGCTCGGTGCGCGGCCGGACGGGATGGCGCCCGAGGAGGTCGCGGCGCTGGTGGCCCAGCTCGTCGAGGCGGGCCTGGTGGCCGTGCGCGAGGCGGCCGGGCCCGGGGCCGACGAACGGGAGCTCGCCTACTGGGACGCGTGCGGCATCGACGCCGGCGAGGTCGCGGCCGGCGACACCCGCGGCAGCATCCGGCTGATCGCGGTCGGCGAGGACGTCGACACTCGGCCGGTCGAGCAGGCGCTGGCGGGCGCGGCCCTCGACGTCGTCGGCGGGACCGGCGAGCCCGACCTGAGCGTGGTCCTGTGCACCGACTACCTCGACCCGCGGCTGGGCGAGGTCGACGCCGAGCACCGCCGCACCGGACGGCCGTGGCTGCTGGCGCGCCCGTTCGGCGCCCAGGTCTGGATCGGGCCGGTGCTGCGGCCGCACGAGTCGGCGTGCTGGATGTGCCTGACCAACCGGCTGTGGGCCCACCGGCACGCCGAAGCGTGCGCCCAGGAGGTCCTCGGTCACGTCGGCCCCGCGCGCCACCCCGCCGCCGCGCTGCCGCCGCTCACCGCGGCGGCGGCCCACCTGGTGGCGCTGGAGGCCAGCAAGTGGCTGGCCGGCTACCGCCACCGCGGCCAGGAGAGCGTCTGGGTGCTCGACACCCTCAGCCTGCAGGGCGAGCTGCACCAGCTGCGCCGCCGCCCGCAGTGCCCCGGCTGCGGGGACGCCACGCTCGTGACCCAGCGGTCCGCCCGGCCGATCGAGCTGCGGGAGGCCCGGAAGGCCACCTCGACCGGCGGGGGGCACCGCACCGCGACGCCGGCCCAGATGCTCGAGCGGTACCGGCACCTCGTCAGCCCGGTCACCGGGATCGTGAAGGCGGTCCGGCCCGACCCGGCGGCGCCGCCGTTCGTCAACGCCTACCGGTCGGGGACGAACGTCGCCCGCGCCCTCACCGGCGTCGTCGGGCTGCAGGCCGGGCTGCGCGGGGAGAACGGCGGCAAGGGCGTCAGTCCCCTCGACGCCGAGGTCGGCGCGCTCTGCGAAGCGGCGGAGCGCTTCTCCGGCAACTTCCAGGGTGACGAACTGCGGATCCGGGCCTCGTTCGACGACCTCGGCGCGGAGGCGGTCCACCCCAACGACTGCATGCTGTTCGCCGAGCGGCAGTACCGGGAGCGCGCGGCCGGCAACGCGGCGCACGGACTGTTCCAGCACGTCGGCGCGCCCTTCGACACCTCGGACGTGATCGACTGGACCCCGGTGTGGACGCTGGCGGGCCGGCGCCGCCTCCTGCCGACCGGGTTCCTGTACTACGGCGCGCCCACCGGCTGCGGGATCCGCGGCCTGCGCCCGGACTCCAACGGCGCGGCGGCCGGCAGCAGCCTCGAGGACGCCGTCCTGCAAGGCACCCTGGAGCTCGTCGAACGGGACGCCGTCGCGTTGTGGTGGTACAACCGGACGCCGGTGCCGGGGGTGGATCTCGCGTCCTTCGGCGACCCGTGGCTGGAGGAGATGATCGGCGGCTACGCGGGCATCGGCCGCGAGCTGTGGGCGCTCGACGTGACGTCGGACCTCGGCGTCCCGGTGGTCGTGGCGCTCTCGCGGCGCACCGACGGGCCGCACGAGCACGTCATCTTCGGCTTCGGGGCCCACCTCGACCCGCGGATCGCCCTCCGCCGCGCGGTCACCGAGCTGAACCAGATGATCCCCGACGTGCTCCAGTTCGGACACGAGCTCGACGACCCGGACGCGGCCCGCTGGCTCCGGTACGCGACGGTCGCCAACCAGCCGTACCTCCGGCCCGCCGCGGGCGTGCGGATGCGCGTCCCGGCGGACTTCCGGTTCGTCCACCGCCCGGACGTGCGCGACGACGTGGTGGCGCTGGGCCGGACGCTGGCGGCGGCCGGCACGGAACTGCTCGTGCTCGACCAGACCCGGCCCGACGTGGGGATCCCGGTGGTCAAGGTGCTCGCGCCGGGGCTGCGGCCGTTCTGGGCCCGCTACGCGCCCGGCCGACTGTTCGACGTTCCGGTGCGGCTGGGCAGGCTCGCCGAGCCGACGCCGTACGAGCGGCTCAACCCGTTCCCCATCTTCCTCTAGCACCCTGGAGTGTCCCGGAAGAGCACTTCACCCCTCGCGTAGGAGCACCCGTTGACCCCCGACAGCCCGGAGGGACGCGCCGAAACGATCCGGTTGCTGTCCCTGACCGAGGACACCCTGCTCGAAGCCGCGGACGACGGGACGCTCGTCGCCGTCACGTGGTGGGGGGAGTACGAGTTCCCCGGCACGCCCGAGGAAGTCCGCGCGTCGCTCGACCGGATGGTGCTCGGCCCGGTGACCATGGCCAACCTGGCCGTGACCGGCCAGGACGAGTCGCGGGTGTCGCTGCGGAAGGTGCTCAACCGGCTCTCCGGTTCGGTGGTGCACTCCCTCGCGCTCAACGACGGCCAGGGGCCGTTGCTGTCGGCGATCCCGGTGACGCAGAACCCCGCGTTCCCGGTCGGCCCGCTGCCGGCGGCGCGGCGCGTCCGGCTCTCGCGGTTCACCTCGCTGCGCGCCGACGGTGGCACGCTGCTCGCCGAGTCGGCGGGAGCGCGGTACAAGGTCGTCTTGTCCAGCTCGCCCGCCGTGGTGATCGCGTCGTCGCTGGCCGCGCCGAGAACGGTCGACGAGCTGGCCGGGACGGCCGGGGTGCCCTCGGCCGTCGTGGCCGACGTCCTGTCCTTCCTGGTCGCCGCCGGGGTGGTGCTGCTCGCCCGGCCCGACGGCGGGTTCGCCGAGTCCGGCGGGCCCGACCTCAGTGTCTGGTCGCCGGACGACCTGCTGTTCCACACCCGCAGCCGGACCTGGCAGAAGGGGGCGGCGCCGGATCCGGACGCGGCTCGCGAGATGCGCGAGCCGCCCGTGGTCAAGCAGGTCACCGCGGGGCCGACGTTCCCGCTGTACCGGCCGGACCCGGCCGTGCTGGCGGCCAGGGACCCGACGCTGACCAGCCTGCTCGAGCGCGACCACACCCGCCCGGAGTTCAGCGAGCGCGCCCTGCCGGCGCGGCTGATCGGCGAGTTCCTGTTCCGGGCGGCCCGGGTCCGCTCGGTCGGCCCGGCGCACCTGCCCGGCGGCCTGGCGCACGAGGCGTCGCAACGGCCGTACTTCAGCGTCGCCTGCCTGTACGAGCTCGAGATCTACGTCGGCATCAACCGCTGCGACGACCTGACCCGCGGGATCTACCACTACGACCCGCTGTGGCACACGCTCACCCTGATCAACGACGACCTCCCGGTCCTGGACGGCCTGCTGGACATGGCGATGGTCGCCGCGGGCGGCCACGCCCGGCCGTCGGTGCTGCTGACGATGACGGCCCGCATGTCGCGGATCGCCTGGGTCCTCGGCGGGGCGGCGTACGCCACGACCCTGCTCCACGTCGGGGCGCTGCAGCAGGTGTTCTCCCTCGCCGCGAAGGCCATGGGGCTGACCGCGCACGCCGTGCCCGTGGACGCCGGCGACCGCGTCGACCGGGCGCTGAAGCTGGAGTGGCCCGCCGAGGTCAGCGTCGGCGAATGTGTCCTGAACTTGCCCGGGTGAGCCCGGTGGCGGGAATGCCCGGATCGCGGTTCCGGCTGTTAGATTTGCCGGGCGGACGTCTGGGGAGGTTCCGCGAGGGGGCAACTGGGGTACTGGGGAGGCGCAGCGGTGGTTTCGGCGGCGAAACCGGCCGGTCCGGCCGGGCCCGGCAAGCGCCGGGTCCGTCGTGGCTTCGTCCCGCGGGCGGGACCCGCGCGGCCCGGGGCCGTGGACGGTCCGGCGGGCCGCCCGTTCCCGCCGCGGCCGGCCCGGTTCGCGCAAGCCGGCGGCTGCGTCGCCATCGGGCTGCTCTGTCTCCTCATCCCGCTGCAGGAGGCGGCGGACCGGGCGGTGGTCCTGGCCGCCTGCGGGTGCGGCGGGGCGCTGGTCCTGGTCCACCTGGCCGCGTTCGGGCGCAGGCGGACCCGGTTCCGTGGCACCGCGCTGGCGTTGCAGGCCGTGCTGGGCCTGGCCCCGGTGCCGGAGTTCGGCCCGGCATGGGCCGTGTTCAGCTGTTTCTTCCTGGGCAGCCTGCCGCTGGTGGCCCGGCTGCGCGTCGCCGTCCCGGTGCTGGTGCTCGTGACGGCCGGGGCCGGGGCACTGGCCGTGCGGGCCGCCGGGCCGGCGGCCGTCGCGGACGGCCTGCGAGCCGCGTTGCTCACCGCGGTGACGGCCTTCGCGGTGTTCGGGCTGGCGTGGCTCGCCGGCGCGGCCGCCCTGGACGAGGACGGCAGGCGGGAGGTCGCCGCCCAGGTGGTCGCCGAGGAACGCCGCCGGTTCTCCCGGGACACCCACGACCTGCTCGGCCTGAGCCTCTCGGCGATCACGCTCAGGGTGGAGCTGATCCGGCGCCTGGTCGACGACAGCCCGCAGGCCGCGCAGGCCGAGCTGGCCGAACTGCTCACGATCTCCCGCAAGGCGCTGGCGGACGTCCGGGCGATCGCGGCGGGGTCCCGGGAGATGTCGCTGGCGGAGGAGTGCCGGTCCGCCGCCTCGGTGCTGCGGGCGGCGGGCATCACGGTCGGCTTCGACGGGCAGCTGCCCGGCGACCTGCCGTCGCCGGTGGCGACGACCTTGGCGGCGGTCCTGCGCGAGAGCGTCACGAACGTCATCCGGCACAGCAAGGCCGTCTGGTGCGACTTCTCGGTCGTGGCGGCGGCGGGCGCGGTGCGGCTGCAGGTGGCCAACGACGGGGTCCCGCCCGCCGGCGAAGACCCGCCCGCGGGCGAGAACCGCGGCTCCGGGCTGCGGAACCTCACCTACCGCGTGGAAGCCCTCGGCGGCGAGCTGTCGGTGGGGGTGCGGCCGGACGGGACGCACCGGCTGTCCGCGGTCGTCCCGCTGCGGGCACCGGCCTGATGAACGGCGTCCGGAGCCGTTACAGCCATTCGGCTTCGGTGGCGATCCGGATCGCGTGGACCCGGTTGCGCGCGTTCAGCTTCGTCACGGACGCGGCCAGGTAGTTGCGGACCGTTCCGGGCGACAGGAACAGGTCCGCGGCGATGTCGGACACGTTGCGGCCGCGGGCCGCCAGCGAAAGGATCTCCAGCTCACGGGGGGTGAGCGGGCAGTCGTCGGCTTCCCAGGCGGACAGGGCGAGCTCGCTGTCGATGACGCGACGGCCGACGGCCACCGAGCGGACCGCGTTCGCCAGCTTGTCCGAAGGCGCGTCTTTCAGCAGGAAGCCGTTCACCTTGGCGTCCAGGGCGCGGCGGACGGTGCCCGGCCGGCCGAGGCTGGTGAGGATCAGAGTGTGGCATTCCGGCAGGCTTTCGTGGATCTCGGTGGCCGCCGTCAGACCGTCCTTCCCGGGCAGATCGATGTCGATGACGGCGACGTCCGGATGGGCCGCCTTCGCCGCGGGGAGGATCTCGTCGCCGGAATCGACTTCCGCGACCACTTCGATGTCGGATTCGAGGTTGAGCAAGGCGACAAGCGCGCCGCGGACCATATCCATGTCCTCGGCCAGCAAAACTCTGATCACGGTGTGACCTCACTTCCCCCAGCAGGACGGTCTCCCCGTGAGAATGGTACGCCACCGGATCCCGCCGGAAGGCAATTTCCGCCGCCCGGAATGCCGGCGATCGGCGCCGTCCCCACGACGCGCGATCGCCGGCCGGAAGCCCGGCGTGACCGCCTTCCCCGGTTCGGCGGACGCGTTCAGACCGCCACGGGCCGCCGGACGGCCGACGGCCGCAGGTCCGGCAGCGCCAGCAGTACCGGCGGGTCGAAGCTGTGGCGCGGCCGCAGCCGTACGTCGGCCAGCACGGCGGTGACCCCGCGGTGCACCGGCACCGGGCCGGCGAGCCCGGTGTAGGGCCGTGGCCCGCGGTCGTCGTCGTAGCCGGCGGCGAAGGCGTGGGCGATGACGTACCAGGCGCCGGGCGGCACGTCGGCCAGCGCGTACGGTCCCGGCCCGGACAGGATCGCGTACCGCGCGGGACGGCCTTCGGTGATCTTCGCCGGGAACAAGCCGACGAATACGGGGCCTGCGGTCCCGTACGGGCAGCGGATGTTCCCGCGCAGGGTGCTGCCCGAGGGGGCCTGGTCAGCGCGTTCGAGGATCCGCGGCGGCAGGCCCCTGGTCTGCCGGTAGCCGCTCGGTGACAGCCCCACGCTGCCGCTGAAGCGGGCGCTGAAGGTGCCGACGCTGTTGTAGCCGACCTGGTGGCTGATGTTGGCCACGGAGGTGCTCGTCGTCGCGAGCAGCCGTTTGGCCTCGGCCAGCCGCAGCGCGGACAGGAACCGGCCGGGGGAAAGCCCGGTCGCCCGCAGGAACACACGGGTGAAGTGGAACTTGCTGAACATGGCGGCCCGGGCGAGGTCGTCGACGGTGAGACGGTCACCCAGGTGGTCCCGCATGGTCGTGATGGCGCGCGCCATGGCCTGTCGTACAACCTCGTCCATGGTGGCCCTCCTCCCCTCGCCTGGCGTCGGTAGCCGCGTTCCCCTGTGAAACGCGTGGCCGCTGGCGGAATGCTTGTCGAAAAGAACTCTAGATCGGACGCTGTCTACTTCTTAAGTGCTCAGTGCACCGTTCCGGATGGGTTTCGCACAGGCCGGACATGCGTTTTGCATATGGTCCGCCTACCGCGGTTTCCGGCGGCCCGGACGGGTATGTCCTCCGATGGATGGCCGTGCGTTCCCGTCGCGTATCGCGATGGCGCGAGCGCGAAAAGTGATCGAAACGGCGTTATCCGGTCGCTTGCTGCCCTCTGATACTCCATTCGGCGGAAGTCGCCGCACTGCGCGGAGCAGGCATAAAACACATATGCCCGGTGATGTGGGCACTAGTTCCCGACGGTCCGCGAGCGGACTATTTATGGCACGTGAAGCCTTCTACTTCGCCACTGGGAGATCTCAATGTCCGCACGTATTTCCGCTGACGTCCGCGCGCTTTTCGTCGATCTGGGGGTCGAGGTCGAAAACGCCGATTCGATCGAGACCGGTCTCGTGATCGACTGTTTCGATCAAGGGGGGAGCCGCGTCGACTCGAGGGTGTGCTTCTCCATCTGCGGGCCGAACATCGAAGCGCTGCGCGAGGTGGAACTCGCCGCGTGAGCCGGTTCCGGCTGCCGTCCACACTGGTCCGGGCCTGAGGGAGCCGGTCTCCCGGGTGCATTCGCCCCGGAGGCCGGCTCCCTCGGCGTGCGCCTGACGTCCACTGGGGACAGTCGATCGGAAAATTTCCCACCACGCAAATTGCTTTGCTACCTCCGGTAGTCGTCCGAGCGCGTCCTGTTGTGGTCGGATCGAATTGCTTCGAGGTTTACGTGCATTCTCCGAGGTGAACCCTCTTGGCCCAACCGGGAGTCACGCGGAAATGTTTAACTGAGGCCCTGGGGAGTTGTGAAGGCGGAGGCGCCTCGTGATCAAAGTGCTCGTGGCCGAAGACATGCACATAGTCCGGAGCGCGCTCGTGGCGCTCTTGCGGCTGGAGCCCGACATCGAGGTGGTGGCCGAAGTCGCTTCCGGGACCGAGATCCTTCCCGCGGCCCGGGCCAGCGAAGCGCACGTCGCCATCATCGACATCGACCTGCCGGGCAAGGACGGCCTCACCGCGGCCGGTGAGCTGCGCGAGCAGCTGCCGCGCTGCCGCACCCTCATCCTCACCGGCCTGGGCCGTCCGGGCACGCTCCGGCGCGCGCTGGACGCGCGGGTGAGCGGGTTCCTGCTGAAGGACGCGCCGCCGGGCGAGCTGGCCCACGCGGTCCGCGGCGTCGCGGCCGGACGGCGGATGGTGGACGGCGACCTGGCCCTGGCAGCCTGGGACAGCGACGACTGCCCGCTGACCGGCCGCGAGCTCGACGTGCTGCGGCTGACCTCCCAGGGGTACGGGACGGTCGAGGTGGCGGCCCGGCTGTACCTGTCGGCGGGCACGGTGCGGAACTACCTGACGACGGTGGTGTCGAAGCTGGGGGCCCGCAACCGGGTGGACGCGATCCGGCGGGCCCAGGAGTCCGGCTGGATCTGAAGCGCCGGTCGCCCGGGAAACCGGCTCTCAGACGGGTACCACGGCGCGCAACCGGAACCGGCCGTCGTCCACCACGCCGGCGGTGAGCTCGCCGCCGAGGTCGGCCACCCGGTGGGACAGGTTGCCGATGCCGCTGCCCGACGCGGTGCCGGGCCGCGCGGCTCCGTCGTCCGCCGGATCGGCCGGGGTGACCGGGGTGACCGGGCGCGGGCCGGACCGCTCGACGCCGTCGTTGACGATCTCGAGGCTGACTCCGCCGTCGACCCGGTGCAGGGCGATCTCGCAGGTCTCCACCTGGCTGTGCCGGAGCACGTTCGTGACGCCCTCCCGCAGCACCACCGCCAGTACCGTGCGGACCGGCGCGGGCAGCTCGTCCTGGAGCATCTCCATCCGGACCTGAACGTCGGCGGCGGCGAGCACGGAGCGGGCCGAGCGGGATTCGCTGTCCAGGGACAGCTCCCGGTAGCCGCTGGCCACCGAGCGCACGTCGGAGAGAGCCTGCCTGGTCAGGCCCAGGATCTCGACCAGCTCCTCGGTCGCCCGGTCGCGGTCCAGTGGCAGCACCCTGGCCGTCAGCTCGCTCTTGAGCGCGATCGCCGAGAGGCTCATGCCGAGCAGGTCGTGCAGGTCGCGGCCGAAGCGCAGGCGCTCCTCGGCGACCGCGGTCTCGGCCAGCCGCCGCCGGCTGTGGTTGAGCTCGGCGACCAGCCGGACCAGCCACAGCATGCCGAACACGATGAGCCCGACCATCACCGTGCCGGCGGAGAACGCCACCGCGTAGAGGGCATCGTCGCCGGCCTGCCCTGCGACGTACTGGAGCCAGAGGTAGAAGCCGGCGTTCGCGGCGAAGACCAGCCAGCCGGCGACCGGGGGCAGGACCAGCAGCGCGCAGCCCATGAGCAGCGACGGCCAGCTCACCCAGTCCCCTTGCAGCGGCAGCATCGGGAGGTAGATCAGGCAGGCCTGGACGAACAGCATCGCGATGCTCTGGCCCGAGCGCAGCCGGGTGGAGGGGCGGTTGAAGTAGGCGAACTGCAGGGTCAGCAGCGCCGCCAGCGACCCGGCGACGAGCGCGATGTGCCAGCCGTTCGTGGTCAGCAGGAGCGCGTGCACGACGGCCATGAGGCCGAACAGGGTGAAGATGACCGGCAGGAGCACCCGGACCCGCCTCGACTCCGCGTCGACCGGCTGGGTGCCGTCGTCGGTGGACGGCGGCTCGACCCGGTCCGGCAGCGGCAGCTCGACGAGCAGCCGGAACCGGCCGTCCTCGCCGATACCGCTGCGCACGGTGCCGCCCAGCGCGGCCACCTCGTCCGGCAGCCGGGCGAGCAGCTCGGACTCCGTGGGCAGGTCGTCGGGGCTCACGCCGTCGTTGACGATCTCCAGCGACACCCGGCCGTCCCGCTGCTGGACCGCGATTTCGCAGTGTTCGACGTCGCTGTGGCGCAGGACGTCGGTGACGCCCTCCTGCAGCACCTTGGCGAGCAAGGTGCGCGCCTGGACCGGCAGGTCGCCCTGGTCCAGGTGGATCCGCACGGCGATGTCGGAGGCGGTCAGCAGCGACTGGGCGGTGCGGAACTCCTTCTCGAGCGACACGCGGTAGCCGTGGGACATCGCGCGGACGTCGGAGAGCGTGCGCTGCGCGATGGCGGTGATCTCGGCGAGCTCGGCCTGCGCCTGCTCGCTCGACTTGCGCATCAGGCGGTACACCAGCTCACCCTTGAGGGCGATGGCCGAGAGGCTTATGCCGAGGAGGTCGTGCAGGTCCCTGGCGAAGGCCAGGCGCTGCTCGGCGACCGCGCGGCGGGCGAGCTCCGTCCGGGCCAGGTTCAGCTCGCGGATCATCCGGGCGACCAGAGGAAGCTGGGCGAAGACCAGGCTGTAGGCGGCGACGCCGAGGACGGTGTAAACCGACTCCAGCGGAGTGTCGTAGCGCAGCTCGATCCACAGCACCGCGGCGAGGTTGAGGCCGAAGAGGGGCCACGCGAACCAGGCGGGCAGCACCAGCACCACCGCGCCGCCGAAGAAGACCGGCATCGCCGCCCACACGGCGTCGAAGGTGAGGACCGGCACGTAGCCCAGGAGGGCCAGCACGACCAGCAGGACCCGGCTGGTCCTCGTGTCGAGGCGGACCGACGGCCTGCTGAAGTGGAGCAGCTGGATGGCGAGGAGCAGCGCGACCGCGAGGATGGCGTAACCGGCCGCGACCGGGCTCACTTCCTGGGGGATGAGGCCGACGAGCAGCACGGCCCCGAAGCCGGCGACGACCACGGTGATGAGCGAGCCGGCGAGGTAGGTCGCCAGCTTGGGCCGCCGGTCGACCGCGCTCGTGCCCCAGGGCACGGAAAGGGCGCCCGAGCGGTTCGAGTCGACGACCGGAGACATGCGCAACGATCCTCCGGTGTCGTGGCGTCGCACGGAGTGGGTTCGGTGACCCGGGCTGAGCTCGGTCTGCATGCTTCCGGCCAATCCTATCTCATCCCGTCGGCTCGTATGACCAATTCGGCCCGAAGCAGGCCGCCCCTGTACTGCACGTAACCGTTGTTACCAAGCCATTCGGCCGTGACTGTGGCCGGATCGGCACAGTCGGCGAAGAGTGGCCGTGCCGCCGTGCGTCCGGCTCCGGCCGAACGTCCGGTCCACTTCGTCAGCCGCGGCCCCGGCCCCGCGCGACACCGGCCGGCGCGAGGAAACCCAGGTACGGCACCGCGATCGAGCCGGTGCGCGGCACGGTTCGCCCGTCCTGGCGGAAGAAGCTCAGGCCGGGACCGTCGTCGTGCTCCCCGGGGCCGGCGCCCTCGAGGCGGCGCGTCGCCGGGAAGCCCGCGTCGAACCCGGTGTTCAGCGCCGAATACACCGGCAGGTCCCACCCGGAGTGCCTGCGGTCCTGCTCGACCTTCGTGCAGGGGGCGTGGGAAACGATTACCAGGCGGGTGTCCCGGGTGTGCAGTGCGGCCGAAAGCTCTCCGGCGGGGGCGACGGCGGCGGGCCGGCTGCGATCGGGGACGGTGTGGTGCGCCACGAGCCGTCGATGCCCGCCGAACAACCCGGTCGGGGTGACCGTGCCCGCGGGCCCGGCGAACCGGTACGCCCCGGCCGGCACGGGGCGTGGCCCGGGGTCCGGCCTGCCGGGTGAGGCCGGGCAGCGCCGGTTCGGTCATGATCGCCTCCTGGGTACGGTGTGCCGGTGCCCACCGCGCATTCTGCGCCCGGACGCCGGGTCAGGTCACCGGTTCGCGAGCGGGCAGAGCAAGGTGGGAGACGCGGGCCGCCGGGCGCGGCCGCGGGCCGGGCCCTAGGCTCGCGGCCATGGCGAAGTACTTCGACGTGCACCCGGACAACCCCCAGCGGCGCGCCATCGGCCAGATCGCGGACCTGGTGCGGCGCGACGGGCTGATCGCCTACCCGACCGACTCGTGTTACGCGCTCGGGTGCCGGCTCGACAACCCCGAGGGCCTCGACCGCATCCGGGCGATCCGCAAGCTCGACCGGCGGCACCACTTCACGCTGGTCTGCCAGGACTTCGGGCAGCTGGGCCAGTTCGTGCACGTGGACAACGCGGTCTTCCGGGCGATCAAGGCGGCGACGCCGGGCAGCTACACGTTCATCCTGCCGGCCACCAAAGAAGTGCCCCGGCGGCTGATGCACGACAAGAAGAAGACCGTCGGCGTCCGCATCCCGGCACACGTGGTCACCCAGGCGCTACTGGCCGAATTGGGCGAACCGCTGGTGTCCAGCACGCTGCTGCTGCCGGACGTGCCGGAACCCCTGACGCAGGGCTGGGAGATCAAGGACGAGCTCGACCACGTGCTCGACGCGGTCGTGGACTCCGGTGACTGCGGGGTCGAGCCGACCACGGTGGTCGACTTCTCCTCGGGGGAGGCGGAGATCGTCCGCCGCGGCGCGGGCGACCCGGACCGCTTCGCCTGATCAGTCCGCTTCGGACGTCCACAGTGGATTTCGGTGCTGCTGAACCAGCTCCAGCCATCGGCGGGCGCGCGGCCCGGCGGCTTCGACGGCCAGCCCGGCGGCCGGGCGACGACCGGTGAACAGCAGGCAGAAGTCTTCGGCACGGCCGGAGATCCGGTCCGCCGCGTCGGCGGGGCCGAATTCCCAGAGCGTCCCCGACGGCGCGGTCAGCTCGAACCGGAGCTGACCGGCGGGCGGCCCGCCGTGCCCGGCGTAGACGTCGCCGCTGGTGCGGACGCCGTAATAGGCGACGTGGCCGATCGCGTCGTCGCGCGGGAGCCGGGCGCCGAGGACGTCGGCGATGTCCTGGCCGCGGGCGAACAGGACCGTCAGCAGGGCCGCCGCCAGCAGGGACGGCCGCAGCGGGCCACCGGGCCACGGGACGTCCCCGGCCGCGGTGGCCAGCAGCTCGACGGCCTTGCGGTGTTCCGAACGCCAGGCGAGCACCGCGTCGCCGAGCAGGCCGGCGTCGGTGATCCGGGGAGCGGTCCCGGTCCCGGTGCCCTCCACGGCCAGGACGACCCGCCGCGCGACGACCGTCAGTTCGGCGAGGTGGGCGGCGACCGCGCGGGCGGACGGCAGCGGCAAGGCTCCCGCGTGGGCGTGCACCAGGTCCGCGAGGGCGTCCGCCTCGGCCTCCAGATCGGCGTACACGTCGGACATGGGTGCGGCCTCCGTGGCTGATCGGGCGCTGAGGTGTCGATGCTGCTCCCGGGCCGCCGCCGCGGGCGACTCGTGGGTTGCGGTCCCGGATCGGCTATGTTCGGGACCGGCAAGGCCGGATCCGGGGAGGACACGTGAAGTACCTGCTGGCGATGTACATGAACCCCGACGTCTGGGAGGCGCTGTCCGAGCAGGACAGGGACGAGGTGATGAGCGGCCACGGCGAGTTCATCCGCCGGATCCGGGAGTCCGGGGAGATGATCAGCACCCAGGCCCTCGACGCCCCGGCCCGCAGCGCCGTCGTCCGGGTGACCGACGGGGTCCCGGCGGTGACCGACGGGCCGTTCATCGAGTCGAAGGAGTTCCTGGCCGGGTTCTACCTGGTCGAGTGCGCCTCGCCCGAGCGCGCCCACGAGGTGGCCGCGATGATCCCGGACGCCGGGATCAAGGGGCTCGGCATCGAGGTCCGGCCGGTGGTGTTCTTCGCCGACGCCGAAACCGAATCCGGGTTCACCGGCGGGTGAGCGCGTCCGTCGGGGAGCGCCTGCGGCCGCTGGTGCCCCAGGTGCTCGGTGCGCTCGTGCGTCGGTACGGCCAGTTCGACGCGTGCGAAGACGCCGTCCAGGAGGCACTGCTCGCCGCGTCGCAGCAGTGGCCCGCCGACGGCGTGCCGGACAACCCGTATGGCTGGCTCGTCGCCGTCGCGACCCGGCGGCTCACCGACCACTGGCGCAGCGAAAGCGCGCGGCGGCGGCGGGAGGAGTCCGTCGCGGTCCGCGAGCCGGTGGTGGCGCCCGGGCCGGACGACGACCGGCCGTCCGACGAGGACGACTCGCTGACCCTGCTCTTCCTCTGCTGCCACCCGGCGGTCTCCCCGCCCTCGCAGGTCGCGCTGACGCTGCGCGCGGTCGGCGGGCTGACCACGGCGCAGATCGCCAAGGCCTTCCTCGTGCCCGAAGCCACCATGACCCGGCGCATCACGCGGGCGAAGGAGAGCATCGCGGCGGCAGGCTCGACGTTCGGCGAACCGGACCCGGCCGACCGCGCGGAGCGGCTTCGGGTCGTGTTGCAGGTGCTGTACCTGATCTTCAACGAGGGCTACGCGGCCACGTCCGGGACGGACCTCCAGGCTCCCGAGCTGGCGCGCGAAGCGATCCGCCTGACCCGCGGGGTGCACGCGCTGCTGCCGGACGACGGCGAGGTGGCGGGCCTGCTCGCACTGATGCTCCTGACGGACGCACGCCGGCCTGCGCGGGTCGGTCCCGAAGGCGAACTGGTCCCGCTCGCCGAGCAGGACCGCGGGCGGTGGGATCGGGCGATGATCGCCGAGGGCGCCGGCCTGGTCCGCCGTACGCTGGGCCGCCACCCGGTCGGCCCGTACCAGGTGCAGGCGGCCATCGCCGCGCTGCACGACGAAGCGCCCAGCGCGGAGACCACGGACTGGCCGCAGATCGTCCAGCTCTACGCGGTGCTCCAGGAGCTCGCGCCGAGCCCGGTGGTCACGCTGAACCAGGCGATCGCGATCGCGATGGCGGAGGGGCCGGAACGGGGGCTGGAGCTGCTGGCCACCCTGGCGGACGACAGCCGGATGAAGCAGAGCCACCGCCTCGACGCGACCCGGGCCCACCTGCTGGACCTGGCCGGCGACCACGAAGCCGCCCGAACCCACTACCGCCGCGCGGCGGAGGCGACCGCGAGCCGGCCCGAGCAGCGTTATCTGCTGGGGCGGGCCGATCGGCTGGGGTGACTCGCGCGCGTGGCCGGGCCGAGCGGTTGCCGCGGCCCGGCACGGCACTGTCCTCAGTGGACGACGATGCCCTCCTGCGGTGAAGGTGCCGCGGTGACGCGGAAGAGCCGGGCGAACAGCTCCAGGCCGGCCGGCCTGGAGCTGTTCGCGATGCGGCCCGTGCGGACGGCCTCCGCGGCGCTCGTCCGGCCGCCGATCACGTCGAGGAGGACCCGGCCGCGGTCGTGCCGCTCACCGACGAGCTACATCGCGCGGGCCACTCCGCAGAACTGGCCACAGGTGCGGGTCTGTGCGGTCATCGGTCCTCACTTCATGCGGTGGGGTGGAACTGGTTGTTGTGGTCGCCCTCGGAGATGAGCTCGCGGTGCAGCAGCTGCAGGTCGTCGCACGGCTCGACGCCCAGCTCCTCGGCGAGCCGGCGGCGCAGGTCGCGGTACACGGCCATCGCGTCGGACCGGCGGCCACTGCGGCCCAGCACCCGCATCAGCTGCCCGTGCAGTGCTTCGTCCAGCGGGTTGCCCCCGGTCAGCGACCGCAGCTCGCCGATCAGCTCGCGGTGCCGTCCGCTGGCGATCTCCGCCTCGACCAGCAGGTGCAGCGTGGTGCGGTGCTGCTCGGCCAGCTGGGTCACGTACGACTGCAGCACCGGTCCACAAGAGACGTTCGCCAGCGGCGGGCCCGACCACAGGGCCAGCGCCTCGCGGAACCGGCCCGCCGCGTCGTCGTGCCGCCCGTTCCGTTGCAGGACCTGCCCTTCTTGCTGCAGCCGATCGAAGCGGAAGACGTCCACCTGCGCGGGGTCGATGCGGAAGACGTAGCCCGGGTTCTTGGTGACGAGCATGTCGTCGGCGTTCTCCGCGAGCCCGTTCTGCTGGATGCACCGCCGCAGATGGTAGACGTAGGTGTGCAGGGTGGTCCGCACCGTGCGGATCGGGTCGCTGGCCCACAGCTCCTGCATGATCGAGTCGGCGTGGACCAGCCGGCCCGGCCGGACCACCAGCAAGGCCAGCAGCTGCAGGACCTTCGGTGTCGTCGGCGCGTAGTCGACGCCGTCACGCAGGAGGCCGAGCGGGCCGAGGACAGTGAAGCGGACGACACTTTCGGATGGTTCCCGTGGCCGCGGGGCTGCCCCGGCCGCTAGCCTAGTTTCGGAGTACATTGCCGAACGCCTCCAATGTGCAGCCGTGTGCCGGCTCCCCAGTAGTGCCGCGTCAGGACCGATGTACTCCCGATGTACCGTCGATCCCCCGGCTGTCCACACTCGAATGTGACAGAGCGGCCGGGGTGCGGCCAGTGAGCCGCCCACCAGAGTCGAACTGTGTTTCTCCGCCCGGACCCGTGCGTTCCGCACTTTTCGCGGCCGCGTGCCGCGGACTCCCGGCCCGGCCGGATTGGCCGTCCGGATCATGCCGCCCGGCCGGGCGAACGGCGGAAGGCCGGTGCTCACTCGCCGTGTCGGAGCAGCTTTCACAACGGATCCGTGCGAAGTGCACGACGGGAGCCGTGCCCTTCGCACGGGTTCGGCGTTCCCCGCCGACAGCGCCTTTTCCGGTCTCCGTCGAGGCTCGATCGGTCGTCCACCGACCCGCGACATCCGGCGTCTTACCTGGCGGCGAGGGAAATCCAAGCGGAGGAATTCGAGGTTGGACTGATGATCTTGCGATCGGTTTCGTCCCCGGGGGCGCAGCGGGAGGCCGGCGAGCCACCGGAGAACGCGGACCGGCTCAGACGCGAACAAGCCGTCCAGCCGGCGATCCTGCGGGCGATCGAGCTGCTGCTCGAACGCTACTTCGAGCCCATCACCCTGTCGGCGCTGGCCGCCGAGGTGTACGTGAGCCCCTTCCACTTCTCGCGCATCTTCGCGAAGGCGACCGGGGTCACCCCGGGCCGGTTCCTGACGGCCGTGCGCCTGTTCGAGGCGAAACGGCTGCTGTTGACCACTTCCCTGACCGTGTCGGACATCGTCTGCAGCGTCGGCTACAGCAGCGTCGGCACCTTCACCAGCCGGTTCGTCCGGGCTGTCGGCATGACGCCGACCGAGTACCGCGAACCGGACGTCGGCGAGCTGCTCGTCGCGCACTCGGCGTACTTCCAGCGGCTGCCGTCGCAGCAGTCGCTGCGCGAAGCCGGCTGCGCTTCGCAGCCGATGGGCACCGGCCACCTGGACGTCGACCTGGTGCTGCCGGACGACGCGGCCCCGGCCACCGTTCTCGTCGGCGTGTTCGCCGACAACGTGCCGCAGCGCGGCCCGGTCGCCTTCGGCGGCTCGGCCAACACCCGGTCCGGGCGGTTGACCGTGCACGGCGTGCCGGAGGGCAACTGGACCGTGATTGCGATCGCCGACCACAGCATGCACGCCAAGAGCGGCCCCGCTTTCACGGTCGGGACCGCCTCGGCCGCTGTGTCGCCGTTCGACCCGCCGGGCGTCACCGTCCGGCTGCGGCGGCCCGCGCTGACCGACCCGCCGATCGCGTTCACCCTGGCGTCCCGGCCGACGCCGTCGAGCCGGCAGCAATTCGCCACGCAACGGCCGCACCTGCGCGCCGTCGCCTGAGCCCCTTCCCCCGACCGACAGGAAGATCCGGATGTCGACTCTGCTCGGCGTGCTGCGCAAGCGCGTGCTCGCTCCCTCCCTCGCGTCCGTCGGCTTCGCCGAGCGCGGGTTCCCGGTGGTGCACACCGACGCCACGGCCCGCCTGGAAGCGGTGCCGCAGGCGGTCGTGTGCGGGTTCGAATGGGCCATCGAAGGCGCGTCGCTGTGGGAGATCGAGCGGCGCCTCGCGCTGATCGAGCCCGAACAGCGCGGGTTCGCCTACGAGGGCGCGACGATGGGCTACTCCATCCTCGACGCCATGCCCGGCGGCGGCTCGGACCGGACCCGCGAGCTGCTCGAAGGACCGGGCCGTCCGCACATCTTCCTGACCTACATCGGGATCGGGTTCGCGATGGCGCGGCTGCCGCGTCCACTGTGGAAGAAGATGCTGCCCGAGCTGACCGGGGTGGCCTACCACCCGGTGATGAGCTGGCTCGCCGTCGACGGCTACGGCTTCGACCGCGCCTACTTCGACACCGGGAAGTGGGTGGAGCGGCAGGCCGCCCCGGAGCCCTACCCGTGGGCCGGCCGCCCGGAGTACTTCCCCCGCGCGTTCGACCAGGGGGTCGGCCGCGCGCTGTGGTTCATCCACGGCGGGAACCCGGACGCGGTGGCCGCCGCGGCCGGCCGGTTCGCCGAGCACCGGCGGGCCGACCTGTGGAGCGGGATCGGGCTCGCCGCGACGTTCGCGGGCGGCAGTGACGAGCTCGGGCTGGCGCGGCTGCGCCGGGCGGCCGGCGGGTACCACGACGAGCTCGGCCTGGGCGTGGTGTTCGCGGTGAAGGCGCGGACCTATTCCGGGTACGTCCCGGCGCACACCCACCTCGCGTGCGGTGCCCTGGTCGACCTGACCGTGCAGGAAGCGCAGAACCTGGCCGACCGCACCGAGCGCGCGGACGGCGACGACGGGCCGGTGCCGCCCTACGAGCTGTGGCGGGAACGCATCCGGGAAGAGCTCCGTCCCGCCGCCGCGCGACGGGCGAGCTGAGCGGTGATCTCACGCAACCGTGGAGTAGACCGCCGACCAGCGGATCTGTGACCGTGGAACAGACGAGCAGAACCAAGTCTCATTCGACCCGTTAGGGGGAGAGTGCGTTGGGCAATGGCTGGCGCGCGCTCAGACGCCGCATCCTGACACCGAACGTTTCGGAGACCTCGCTGGAAAAGCGGGGCTTCCACCGGAAGAGCCCAGCCGCTCAAGAACGGCTCGAGACGATCGGGGAGAAGTTCCTCCTCGGGTACGCACACGCGGTCGAGGCGCGTTCGGTCGAGCAAGCCGAAGAATGGCTCGAGCGCATCCCACCGCAGTTCCGCGGCTTCGCCTACGAAGGCGCGGGAATGGGGTACGGCGTCCTCGACGGGCTGCCGTTCGGCAAGAGCACGAACATCGCCGAATTCCTGGCCGGACCCGGTGAGAAGCACGACTACATCATCTACGTCGGGGTCGGCTGGGCCATGTGCCGGCTCCCGCGGTTCGCGTGGCCGAAGGCCTCGGCGTTCGACCCGCTGCTGCGCTGGCTCGTGCTCGACGGCTACGGCTTCCACCAGGCGTACTTCAAGACCGACCAGTACATCCGGCAGCAGTACCAGGAGCCGGGTTTCTCGTGGCCGGACAAGCGCTACGACGGGTACGCGTTGCGCGCCATCGACCAGGGCATCGGCCGGGCGCTGTGGTTCATCTGCGGTACCGACGTCGAGCTGGTGACGAAGACGATCGAGGAGTTCCCCGAGTCGCGCCACGGCGACCTGTACGCCGGGGTCGGGCTGGCCTCGACCTACGCGTGCGGCGTCACGGCCGACGAGCTGCGGGAACTGGTCGACCGGGCCGGCATCCACCACGGGCCGCTGGCGCAGGGAAGCGCGTTCGCGGCCGAGTGCCGGGTGCGCTCGGGCCTGATGATCCCGGAGACCGAGATGGCGGCCCGGGCGATCTGCGGGCTCCCGGCCGAGCGCGCGGCGGCCATCACCCAAGAGGTCCGGCCGGAGGTGGTCGTCGACGGCGACGACGTCCCGGCGTTCGAAACCTGGCGGCGGCGGATCGCCGAGGAAGTCCTGACGCACGGAGGTGTGCACGAATGACCGCGACCTTGGGCCGGCTGCTGCGCAAGCAGCTGGCGGGCATCGTGGCGCTGGCGCTGATCTTCACCCTGTTCCTGGTCGCGCGCCTGCCCAGCGTCTCCGCCGCCGAGCAGGACTCGATGGCGAGCAAGTTCCACTTCACCCCGATGTCGATCGCGCTGCCCGCGGCGAAGAAGGCGCAGTCGATCCGCACGGTGAACAAGCAGTACAAGGACATCGCCGCGTGGATCTCCTCGGTCGGCGCCGCGATCGCGCTCAACGACATCAGCGGCAGCGGCAAGGCCAACGACCTCTGCCTGGTCGACACCCGCAGCGACCAGGTCGTCATCACGCCGTCGCCGGACTCGGGCCCGCGGTACGCGCCCTTCGAGCTCGACCCCGCGCCGGTGCTGCCGACGTGGGACTACATGGCGCCGATGGGCTGCGTCCCCGGTGACTACAACGAAGACGGCCGGACCGATGTGCTGGCCTACTACTGGGGCCGCACGCCGGTGCTGTTCCTGCAGAAGGCCACCGCGGCGAAGTTCGACGCGGCCGCGTTCCAGCCGGTCGAGCTGGTGGCGGGCAACCACCGCGGCCCGGACGGGAAGTACAACGGCCCGATGTGGAACACCGACTCCGCCACCATCGGCGACTTCGACGGTGACGGGCACGTCGACATCTTCATCGGGAACTACTTCCCGGACAGCCGGGTCCTCGACCCGAACGCCGACGGTGGCATCACGATGAACCAGTCGATGTCGCACGCGCTGAACTCGGGCGCGAAGTACATCTACCGCTGGACCGGCGCCGCGTCCGGCGCGAACCCGAGCGCGCAGTACGTCGACGCTTCGCAGGGCATCCCGGAAGTCGCCCGCTACGGCTGGACGCTGGCCTCCAGCGCGACCGACATCGACGGCGACAGCCTGCCGGAGCTCTACATCGCCAACGACTTCGGGCACGACCGGCTGCTCTACAACAAGTCCACGCCGGGTCACATCGAGCTCGCCGAGGTCACCGGCGTCCGCGGGATCACCGACCCGAAGTCGAAGGTGCTGGGCAACGACTCCTTCAAGGGCATGGGCGTCGACTTCGGCGACCTGAACCACGACGGGCTGTACGACCTGTTCGTCAGCAACATCACCACGTCGTGGGGCATCGAAGAGTCGAACTTCCAGTTCATGAACACCGCGAAGAACACCATGGACCTGCGCAAGCAGCTGCAGGACGGGGTCGCGCCGTTCGACGACGTGAGCGGCAGCCAGGGGACCGCCTGGTCCGGCTGGGGCTGGGACGTCAAGATCCAGGACTTCAACAACGGCGGCGAGAACCAGATCGCGCAGGCGACCGGGTTCGTCAAGGGGCAGGTCAACCGCTGGCCGAACCTGCAGGAGCTGGCCACGGCACACGACGGCATGCTGTCCAACCCGCTCTGGTGGCCGAACGCCCGCGCCGGTGACGACATCGGCGGCGACCACACCCTGCACTTCTTCGTGAAGAGCGCGGACGGCCGGTACACCGACCTCGCGCCGCAGCTGGGCCTGGCGGTCCCGGTGCCCACCCGCGGCATCGCCGTCGGCGACACCGACGGCGACGGCCTGCCCGAGTTCGCGGTGGCGCGGCAGTACGAGGCGCCGATCTTCTACCACAACGACAGCCCGAACCCGGGCAAGTACCTGCAGCTGAAGCTGACCACCGACGCCCCGGTGGCGCCCGGCCCGCTGCCCGCGGCCGGCCCGCCCGCGATCGGCGCCCAGGCCACCGTGACGACGGCGGACGGCAAGAAGTACCTCGGCCGGGTCGACGGCAGCAGCGGTGAGGCCGGCCGGCGCAGTTTCGACGTCCAGATCGGCCTCGGGCACGACGTCAGCGGCCCGCTCGACGTGCACCTGCAGTGGCGGGACCGGACCGGGCAGCTGCGGACCCAGAACCTGAAGCTCGAACCCGGTTGCCACATGTACCAGCTCGGCACCACGGCGAAGGAAGCGATGTGACGTGATGGCGACCCCGACTCTGACCAAAGTGGACACCGCGCCACCGAAGCGCACCGACAAGGTCGTCACCGCCTTGCGCCGCTTCGCGATCTCGATCACGATCTTCAACATCGTCGGCTACACCGTGCTCGGCTTCGAGCAGCCGTGGCTGTACCCGTTCGTCGCGCTGGCGACCGCGTACACCACGGAGATCCTGCTCGAAATCATCAACGCCCGCGTCACCTCGCGCGCGGTCCGCTTCAAGGGCAACGGGTTCAAGGGGCTCATGGAGTTCCTGCTCCCGGCGCACATCACCGGGCTCGCGCTGAACATGCTGACCTACGTCAACGACCGGATCCTCGTGATGATCTTCGGCGTGGTCGTCGCGGTCGGCGCGAAGTGGATCCTGCAGGCACCGGTGTACGGCCGGATGCGGCACTACATGAACCCGTCGAACTTCGGCATCACGATCATCCTGCTCGTGTTCCCGTGGGCGAGCATCGCCCCGCCGTACCACTTCACGGAGCAGATCCCCACCTGGGGCGGCTGGCTGATCGTCGGCATCATCCTCGTGTCGGGCACGGTGCTCAACGCGCTGCTGACCGGCCGGATGTTCCTCATCGCGGGCTGGCTGAGCTTCTTCGTCATCCAGGCCGTCGTCCGCGGCTGGCTCTTCGGCACGTCGATCCCCGGCGCGCTGGCGATGGCCACCGGTGTCGCGTTCGTGCTCTACACCAACTACATGGTGACCGACCCGGGCACGTCGCCGTCGAAGCCGGGTTCGCAGTTCGCCTTCGGGGCCGGGGTGGCGCTCGCGTACGGCTTCTTCACCGCCGTGCACGTGGCCTACGGGCTCTTCCTGGCCACCGCGACCGTCTGCCTGATCCGCGGCATGTTCCTGTGGGCCCTGCACTTCTCGAACAAGGCGCGGATCAAGTTCGAGGCCGAGCAGGCCGAGCAGAAGGCGAACCTGGAGCTCGCGCCCGCGCCGGCGGAAGCGGGCGGCGAGAAGCCGGGAGCCGTCGCGGCATGACCGGCCGCCAGCACCGAGCCCGGGCGGCGCACCCCGCGCCGCCCGGGCCGCCGCGCCGGGCGACCCTCCGGTTGCTGAAGCAGCTCTTCACCGACCGGCTCGCGCTCATGGGCGACAACGCCGAGGCCTACGGTGACGTCGTCCGCATCGCCATCGGCCCGAAGGCGATGTACCTGGTGAACCACCCGGACCTCGCGAAGCACGTCCTCGCGGACAACGCCGCGAACTACCACAAGGGCATCGGCCTGCAGGAGGCCCGCCGGGCCCTCGGCGACGGCCTGCTCACCAGCGACGGCGAGACGTGGCGCGAGCAGCGGCGGACCATCCAGCCGGTGTTCCAGCCGAAGCGGATCTCGCGGCAGGCCGCCGTCGTCGCGGCCGAAGTGGACGCGCTGATCCAGCGGCTGGCCGCGCACGACGGGCCGGTCGAGATCCTGCACGAGATGACCGGGCTGACCCTCGGTGTGCTCGGCAAGACGCTGCTCGACGCCGAGCTCGGCGGGTACGAAACGCTCGGCCACTCGTTCGAGGCCGTGCAGGACCAGGCCATGTTCGAGGCGGTCACGCTGAGCGCGATCCCGCAGTGGGTGCCGCTGAAGAAGCAGCTGCACTTCCGCACCGCGCGCGACGACCTGCGCCGGATCGCCGACGAGCTCGTCGAGCAGCGGCTGGCGGACCCGGTCGAGAACGGCGAGGACGTGCTGTCGCGGCTGATCGCGTCCGGGTCCGCGCAGGGTGCGTCGCGCGAACGCATGCGGGACGAGCTGATCACCCTGTTGCTGGCCGGGCACGAGACGACGGCGAGCACGCTCGGCTGGGCGTTCCACCTGATCGACGAGCACCCCGACGTCGGCGAGCGGCTGCACGCCGAAGCCGTCGAGGTGCTGGGTGACCGGCTGCCCGAGAACGAGGACTTGCGGCGGCTCACCTACACCGTGGCCGTGGTCGAGGAAGTCATGCGGCTGTATCCGCCGGTGTGGCTGCTGCCGCGGATCGCCCAGGCCGACGACGAGATCGGCGGGTACCACGTGCCGGCCGGCTCCGACGTCGTCGTGGTGCCCTACACGCTGCACCGGCACCCGGGGTTCTGGACCGACCCGGAGCGGTTCGACCCCGGCCGGTTCGATCCGGCGAACCCGGCCGGACGGCCGCCGCGCTACGCCTACATCCCGTTCGGCGCCGGGCCGAGGTTCTGCATCGGCAACAGCCTCGGCGTGATGGAGGCGGTGTTCGTGCTCGCCATGGCGGCGCGGGACCTGGTGCTGCGGAAGGTGCCGGGCAAGGTCGTCGACCCCGAAGCGATGCTCTCGCTGCGGGTGCGCGGCGGGCTGCCGATGACCGTGCACCGCCGGGAACGGGTGCGGCGGGCCGAGGCCGCCTGAGTTCACTGTGGACATTCGATGAGGAGGTAGGCCGGTGCAACCCGAAGCCACCGAAGAAGAACGCGTCAAGAACCTGACCCTCGAGGCCTACGCGGACACGATCTTGCCGGGGGAGAAGCGGAACGAGGACGACCGGGCGATCGCCGGGGCCGCGCCCGGCCCCGGCGCGGTGGCGGCGGGCGCGCTCGAGCTGCTGAACTTCGACGCGACCGGCGTCACCGTCGGCCTGCCCTACCTCGCGCAGTCGCTCAACGATCACGCGAAGGCCTACGCGGGCGAAGCGGAGCTGTCGCTCGATCACGACGTCCCGCCGTTCGTCGCGCTGCCCTACGAGCACCGCCGCGAGCTGGTGCGGCGGCTGACCGCGCCCGGCCACCCGGAGAAGGACGGCTGGGTCAGCCTCGCGTTGTTCTGCAACATGGCCTTCGACAGCGCCGCGCACAAGCACACCGCCGACGCCATCCGCGAGGGGCACCCGGGCCTGCTGGCGCTGGGCTACACCGCACCGGACGCCGACGGGTTCTGGCGGTTCCCGAAGTACGGCTACGGCCGCAAGCTGGCCGAGCTCCACCCCGACACCACGCCTTCCGGGAGCCCCGCATGACTGCCATCGACAAGACCGACGTCGTCATCGTCGGCAGCGGCTTCGGCGGGTCCATCCCCGCCTACCACCTCGCCGCCGGCGGGGCCAAGGTCACCGTGCTGGAGCGCGGGCCGTGGCTGGCCTCGGCCGACTTCGAGCACGACTACCTGCTCGGCTCGTCCTACACGCGGGCGTTCGACTTCGTCGTCGGCGACGGGATGAGCGTGCTCGGCGGCAACTGCGTCGGCGGCGGCAGCGTCGTGTACTTCGCCGCGATGCCGCGGGCGCCGAAGTTCGTCTTCGAGCGCCACGGCAGCATCGGGCGCCGGATGTGGCCGTGGGTGATCAACCGCGACTCGCTCGAGCCGTGGTACGACCGGGTCGACGAGTCGCTGCCCGTGTCCAAACAGGACTGGAGTGACGTCTCCTACGCCGGCGGGCTGTGGGCCGCGGCCTGCAACCACTCGGGCCGGACGGCCAACCCGGCGCCGGTCGCGGTCGACAACGACACCTGCGTCAACTGCAACTTCATGATGGCGGGCTGCAAGTTCGACGCCAAGCGCTCGATGCTGACGAACTACCTGCCCGCGGCCCTCTCGCACGGCGCGGAGATCCGCCCGCTGCACGAGGTCCAGCGGCTCGAGCGCACCGACGACGGCGGCTACCGCGTCTACTTCGACCTGATCGATGAAGAGGACTACCGGATCCACACCGGCAGCGGCGTGATCGAGGCGAAGGTCGTCATCATCGCCGCCGGCGCGGGGGCCACCCCGGTGATCCTGCAGCGCTCGGAGGCCGCGCTCGGCACGATGCCGCACGGCGTCGGCCGGTACTTCTCCGGCAACGGTGAGCGGCTCAACACCGCGATCATCGACGAGGACCGCGTCCGCGAGGTGCTGGGACTGTCCCGCGAGGACGGCCCGGTGTACTCGGCCAACCACATCGGCAAGGGCCCGACCGTCGCGAACTGGGACAAGCTCGACGGGTCGCTGCCGGAGTACGAGCGGTACTCGCTGGAGCAGCTGTACTTCCCGCCGGGCCTGGGCACCATCCTCGCCCAGGTGCCCGGCGGCGAGGAGCCGCGCTGGTTCGGGGCGGAGAAGAAGGAAATCCTCAAGCAGTGGGCCAACTGGCTGACGATCTTCCTGATGACCGAGGACGACAACGAAGGCGTGTTCGGCGCCCCGCCGCCCACCGGGAACGCCTACCGGATCTCGCAGCAGATGCTCGGCCGCGGCCCGTTGCGTTACGAGCCGACGACGAACACCCGGCGCGGCTGGGCGCTGGCCGACGCGGACTGTAAGGCGATCATCGAGAAGGACGGCCTGGCGAAGGTCGCGCCGTGGACCAACGACGTCGTCGGGGCGTACACGGTGCACCCGCTGGCGTCCTGCCGGATCGGTGACGACCCGGCGACGTCGGCGCTGTACCCGAACCACGAGCTGCGCAACCACCCGGGCATCTTCGTCACCGACAGCGCGGCGGTGCCGGGCGCGCTGACGGTGAACCCGGCGATGACCATCGCCGCGCTCGCCGAGCGGTCGATCCCGGGCATCGTCCGGGCCCTGCAGGCCCGCGACGTCGACGTCAAGTACGGCGCGCCGGCCCCCGACGGTTCGATCACGGGCCGCCGGGCGGTGTCCAAACTGGACCTGGTCGCCGGGAACTGACGTACCCGGACGGACGACTCGCGTACCTGGACGGACGACACGCGCCCGAGGGGCTGAGGAGGAAGTATGGCGGCGGGGTTGGTGCGGGTTGCCTTGCGGCGGTCGCTGCGGGAGGTGCGCTACGTCGACGTGGTGCGGCCGCGGCGGGCGCGCGGGCTGGTGCGGGAGGTCTACCGGCAGGTCGAGCGGGACTTCGGGATGCTCGCCCCGCCGATCGCGCTGCACTCGGCGTCGCCGGAGGTGCTGGCCGCGGCGTGGCTGATGCTGCGGGAGTCGCTGGTCGCGAGCGGGGCGGCGAGCCGGGCCGGCAAGGAGGCCGTCGCGGCCGCCGTGTCCGCGGCGAACTCGTGCCCGTACTGCGTCGAAGTGCACGCGATGGCGCTCGGGACGCTGGGGGAGCCGGCCGCCGCCGCGGCCATCGAGGCCGGGGACCCCGCGGCCATCCCGGACCGCGGCCTGCGCGCGCTGACGGCGTGGGCGGGCGGTGACGGCGGGCTGCCCGCGGACGTGCCCGAGGACGCCGCGGCGGAGTTCACGGCCGTGGCTGTCGCGTTCCACTACCTCAACCGGGTGGTGAGCGTGTTCCTCGGACCGTCGCCGCTGCCCGAGGCCGTTCCGCCGACGGCGCGGGCGAAGGCCAAGGCCGTGCTGGGCTTCCTGCTCAAGCCGGGTGCCGCGCCGCCGGCCGGGCAGGCGCTGGACCTGCTGCCCGCCGCGCCGGGGCCGGACGGCGTCCTGTCCGACGCTTTCGCGCGTGCCGCGGCGGCGATCGAGGCCGCCGGGGAACGCTCGGTGCCGTCCCGCGTCCGGGAGCTCGTCCGCCGGGAACTCAAGGCGTGGGACGGGACACCGCCCGGGCTGAGCCGCGCGTGGGTGGAGCCGGTCCTGGCCGAACTCCCGGCGGAGGAACGCGCCGCCGGCCGGGTCGCCCTGCTGACCGCCCGATCCGCCTACCAGGTGACGGCCGCCGACATCGCCGCGTTGAGTCCGGAAAGGACGGACGACCGCGAGGTGGTCGAGCTGGTGTCGTGGGCGGCGCTCACCGCGGCCGTGGCGGCGGGCGACCGGCTTCCACTCCGCCCGCGAAGAGAAGACTTCCCAGGTCGCAACGGTGATGATCGATCAGGAGAAGATGTCGCATCGGGGAAAGGACAGACAGGTGACTGACACCACGGGCGTGATCGCCGACCTGACCGCCGAGGCCGCCGAGGTGGACGCGCTCGTCGCGGGGCTCACCGAGGCGGAGTGGGACACCCCCACGCCCGCGCCGGGTTGGACCGTCCGCCACCAGATCGCGCACCTCGCGTTCATCTTCCGCATCGCGGGGCTGTCGGCGGCGCAGCCGGAGGCGTTCGTCGCCATGACGAAGTCGCTGTCCGGCGGGTTCGAGGCCGCGGTCAACGCCGCGCTGGAGGACTACGTCCACGACCCGGCCGAGGTGCTCCTGACGCGCTGGCGGGCCGAGCGGGACGCGGGGCTCAAGGCCCTCGCGGCCGTGCCCGGGAACCAGCTGGTGCCGTGGCTGGTGAACCCGCTGCCGCCGTACGTGCTGGCGTGCGCGGGGATGATGGAGGTGTTCGCCCACGGCCAGGACGTCGCCGACGCGCTCGGCGTGCGCCGCGAGCGCACCGACCGGATCCGGCACATCGCCGGGTTTTCCGTTCGGGTCCGGGACTTCGGCTACGAGGCGCGGAACCTGACGCCGCCCGCGGAAGAGTTCCGGTTCGAGCTCACCGCGCCTTCGGGCGCGCGCTGGGCGTTCGGGCCCGAGGACGCGGCCCAGCGGGTCACCGGCAGTGCCGAGGACTTCTGCCTGCTCGTCACCCGGCGGCGGCACCGCTTCGACCTCGACGTGCGGGCGACGGGCACGCTGGCCGACCAGTGGCTCGACATCGCCCAGGCCTATCGCGGGCCGGCCGGGGCGGGACGCCGTCCCGGCCAGTTCGACGCCTGAATTCCTTTGTGGACATTGCTGGTCGTTGTCCGGTCGTGCTGACGTTCCGGGCACGGGCAGCGGCAGAACACCGGTGATCAGCGGGGACCGGACCGGACGGTTCCGATGGTATGGGGCTCGAGAGCCAGTGGGAGTGCGGTGGCATGAGCGTAGAGCGGATTTCGATCGTCGGTATCGGTCTCCGGTACCCCGACGCGAGTTCTCCGGAGGAGCTCTGGGAAAACGTGCTGGCCGGGCGGCGGGCGTTCCGCAGGCTGCCGGACGAGCGGATGAACCGGGCGGACTACTACTCGCCCGACCCGAAGGCGGCGGATCGCTTCTACTCGCAGAAGGCGGCCGTGCTGCGGGGTTACGAGTTCGACCGGGTGACCCACAAGATCGCCGGCAGCACCTTCCGGGCGACCGACACGACACACTGGCTGGCCCTCGAAGTCGCCGCGGAGGCCCTCGCGGACGCCGGGTTCGGTGACGGCGAAGGCGCCCCGAAGCAGAGCACCGGCGTCGTCATCGGCAACAGCCTGACCGGTGAGTTCTCCCGCGCCAACATCATGCGGCTGCGCTGGCCGTACGTGCGCCGCACGGTCGCGGCGGCGCTGACCACCCGCGGCTGGGAGGACGAGGAGACCGCGAATTTCCTGCGGGAGCTCGAAGTCCAGTACAAGGAGCCGTTCCCCGAGATCAACGAGGACACGCTCGCCGGCGGCCTGGCCAACACGATCGCCGGCCGGGTCTGCAACTACTTCGACTTCGCCGGCGGCGGCTACACCGTCGACGGCGCCTGCTCGTCCTCGCTCCTGTCGGTGGTGACCGCGGCCAACGCGCTCGTCCAGGGCGACCTCGACCTCGCCATCGCCGGTGGGGTCGACCTGTCGATCGACCCGTTCGAGGTGATCGGCTTCGCGAAGACCGGCGCGCTGGCCAAGCGCGAAATGAAGGTCTACGACGCCGATTCGAACGGCTTCTGGCCCGGTGAAGGCTCCGGCATGCTGGTCCTGATGCGCGAGAGCGACGCGCTGGAGCAGGGCAAGCGGATCTACGCGTCGATCGGCGGCTGGGGCGTGTCGTCCGACGGCAAGGGCGGCATCACCCGGCCCAGGGCGTCCGGGCACCGGCTGGCCCTCAAGCGCGCCTACGACCGCGCCGGCTACGGCGTCGAGACCGTCTCCTACTTCGAGGGCCACGGCACCGGCACCGCGCTGGGCGACGAAACCGAGATCGAGGCGCTGTCCACGGCCCGCCGCGACGCCGACCCGCTGGCCAAGCAGGCCGCGCTGTCGACGATCAAGGGCAACATCGGCCACACGAAGGCGGCGGCCGGGGTCGCCGGCCTGATCAAGGCGACGCTGGCGGTGTACCACCAGGTCATCCCGCCCGCGACCGGCCACCACACCCCGCACGAGTCGCTCACCGGCTCCTCGGCGCGGATGTACGTCCCGCGCGAGGCGACGCTGTGGCCGGAGGACCAGCCGGTCCGCGCCGGTGTCTCCGCAATGGGCTTCGGCGGCATCAACTCCCACGTCACGGTCACCGAGGCGCCGACCGCACCCCGGCGCCGGGAACTCGACGAGCGGGCCCGCTCGCTGGTCGCCGGTCGCCAGGACGCCGAGCTGCTGCTGTTCGACGCCGACGACCTCGCCACCCTGCGCGGGAACATCGCCGCGGTGCTGGAAACCGTGCCGAAGCTGTCGTTCGCCGAGCTGACCGACCTGGCCGGCACGCTGGCGAAGGACGTGTCCGGCAAGCCGGTGCGCGCCGCGGTCGTCGCGGCCAACCCCGAGCACGCCGAGCGGAAGCTGACCAAGCTGCTCGAACAGCTCGACTCGGGTGACTCGGTCTTCGACAGCGCCGACGGCATCTTCGCGAGCAGCCGCGGCTCCGCGCCGAAGATCGGCTACCTGTTCCCCGGCCAGGGTTCCGGCCGCGGTGGCGACGGGGCGCTGCGCCGCCGGTTCGCCGTGGCGGACGAGATCCACCGGGCCGCCGCGCTGCCCACCACCGGCGACCACGTCGCCACCGAGGTGGCGCAGCCCCGGATCGTCACCGGTTCGCTGGCCGCGCTGCGGGTGCTGCGCTCGTTCGGCATCGAGGCGTCGACGGCCACCGGCCACAGCCTCGGCGAGCTGACCGCACTGCACTGGGGCGGCGCGCTCGACGAGCGGGCGCTGCTGAAGCTCGCCACGATCCGCGGCAAGGTGATGGCCACGACCGTGGGCGACGGCACCGGCGCGATGGCGAGCATCGCCGCTTCGCCCGGCCGGGTCGAGGAGCTGGGCCTGGGCGACGACGTCGTCATCGCCGGGTACAACGCGCCCGAGCAGACGGTGATCTCCGGGCCGGCCGGGGCGATCGACCGGATCGTCGCCCGGGCGAAGGCCCAGGGGGTCACCGCGACCCGCGTCAAGGTCTCGCACGCCTTCCACTCGCCCGCCGTCGAGCCGGCCGCGAACGCCATGACCGAGCGGCTCGCCGAGTTCGGCTTCGCGCGGCTGGAGCGGCCGGTCGTCTCGACGGTCAGCGGGGACATGCTGCACGCCGCGGAGGACCTGCCCGGGCTGCTGCGCGACCAGATCGTGCTGCCGGTCCGCTTCCGTGAGGCCGCCGCCAAGGTGGCCGAGCGCAGCGACCTGGTGGTCGAGGTCGGGCCCGGCCGGGTGCTGACCGGGCTGTTCGAAGAGATCGCGCCGGAGACCCCGGTGCTCGCGATCGACACGGACAACGCGTCGCTGCAGGGCCTGCTGCGGGTCGTGGGCGCGGTGTTCGCGCTCGGCGCGCAGATCTCGGTGGACGCGCTGTTCGAAGGCCGGATCGTCCGCGCCCTGCCCGCCGACGGCCAGTTCACCTTCCTGGCCAGCCCGTGCGAGGCGGGGGCGTCGATCGACAGCGAGCTGGCCGCCGAGCTGGCCGCGGAGAAGGCGGAGGCCGCCGCGGCCGAGGCCGAGGAGTCCGGCGGGGACGCCGGTTCGACGCTGGACCTGCTGTGCCGGTTCGCCGCCGAGCGCGTCGAGCTGCCCCTGGAGGCGGTCACCGCGGACACGCACCCGCTCGACGACCTGCACCTGTCGTCGATCACGGTCGGGCAGCTGGTCAACGACGTCACCCGGGCGCTGGGCCGCCCCGCGCTGGAAGGCATGCCGAACTTCGCGACGGTGTGCCTCGGCGACCTCGCCGAGATGATCGACGAGCTGGCGCAGACGGCGAAACCGGCCGACACCGCCGCCGGTGAGGCCCCCGGCGTGGGTCCGTGGGTCCGGCCGTTCGCGGTCGAGTACGTGCCCGCGCCGCGGCCCGCTGCGGACCTCACCGCGGGGGCGGGGAACGCCGACTGGCAGGTGTTCGCGACGCCGCGGCACCCGCTGGCCGAACCGCTGAAGGCCGCGCTCGCGCGGTCCGGCGCCGGGGACGGCGTGCTGCTCTGCCTGCCGGCGGACTGCGACGCCAGCCACGTCGGCCTGTTCCTCGAAGCCGGCCGCGCGGTCATGGCCGCCCCCAACGGCACTCGGTTCGTGGTCGTCCACCACGGCTACGGGGCGGCCGGCCTGGCCAGGACCCTGCACCTGGAGGACCCGTCGGCGAAGACGACGATCATCGACCTCGCCGACCCGGAGCCGTCCACTGTGGACGCGATCGCGTCGGCCGTGACCACGGTGGTGGCCGAGGTCGCCGCGACCACGGACTTCACCGAAGCGCGCTACGGCGCCGACGGCGGGCGCACGGTGCCGCGGCTGTCCGCGCTGCCCGCCCCGAAGCCCGGCCCGATCCGCGACTCGCTGGACGCGACCGACGTCCTGCTCGTCACCGGTGGTGGCAAGGGCATCACGGCGGAGAGCGCGCTGGCGCTCGCCAAGGATTCCGGGGCGCGGCTGGCCCTGCTCGGGCGCAGCGACCCGGAGTCCGACAGCGAACTGGCGGAGAACCTCGACCGCATGCGGGCGGTGGGCATCCGCTACCGCTACGAGCGCGCCGACGTCACCAGCGCCCCGCAGGTGGCCGCGGCGGTCGCCCGGATGGAGGCCGAACTCGGCCCGGTCACCGCGATCCTGCACGGCGCGGGCCGCAACGAGCCGGCTGCCCTCTTCAGCCTGACCGAGGACAGCTTCCGCAAGACCCTCGCCCCGAAGATCGGCGGCCTGAACGCGGTGCTCGCCGCGGTCGACCAGGACCGGATCAAGCTCCTGGTCACCTTCGGCAGCATCATCGGCCGGGCCGGCCTGCGCGGGGAAGCGCACTACGCCACGGCGAACGACTGGATGACCGAGCTGACCCTGCGTTTCGGCCAGGAACACCCGAAGGCCCGGGCGATCGCGCTGGAGTGGTCGGTCTGGTCGGGCACCGGCATGGGCGAGAAGCTCGGCGTGGTCAGCGCCCTGATGCGCGACGGCATCACGCCGATCCCGACCGAGGAGGGCATCGCCGTCCTCCGCCGGGTGCTGGCCGACCCGGCCGCGCCGCCGGTGCTGGTGGTGTGCGGCCGCACGGCGGGCCTGCCCACGCTGCCGATCCGGAAGCGGGAGCTGCCGCTGACCCGGTTCGTCGACCGCGCGATCGTGCACTACCCGGGTGTCGAGCTGATCACCGAGGCGGACCTGTCCGACGGGGCCGACCCGTACCTGACCGACCACCTGCTCGACGGGCAGCTGCTGTTCCCGGCGGTGCTCGGCATGGAGGCGATGACGCAGGCCGCGGCGGCGACGCTGGACCGCACCGGCACCCCGGTGCTCTCCGACGTCGAGTTCCTCCGGCCGATCATCGTCTCGCCCGGCGGGTCGACCACGGTCCGGCTGGCCACGCTGGCTCGCGACGCCGACACCGTGGACGTCGTCATCCGCAGTGACGAGACCGGCTTCAGCGCGGACCACTTCCGGGCGCGGCTGAGCTTCGCCCGGCCGGCCGAGCTGGGGGAGAAGGCCGCCCGCGACGTCGCGCTGCCGCCGGTCCCGGTGGAGCCGATCAGCGAGCTGTACGGCTCGGTCCTGTTCCAGGGCAAGCGGTTCCAGCGCGTCCTCGGCTACCGGCGGGCGAGCGCCCGGCACGCGGTCGCCGAGATCGCGACCAGCGCGGACTTCTCGTGGTTCGCGCCCTTCCTGCCCCAGGAGCGGCTGCTGGCCGACCCCGGCACGCGGGACGCGATGATGCACGCGATCCAGTGCTGCGTCCCCGACGCGACGCTGCTGCCGCAGGGCATCGAGAAGCTGTACCTGGCCGAGCCGGGGCGGCAGCACGACGAATACGTCCTGCTGGACGCGAAGGAACGCTCCCAGGACGGTGACAGCTACGTCTACGACCTCGACGTGCGCAACCCCGACGGGACGCTGGTCGAGCGGTGGGAAGGCCTGAAGCTGCGCGCGGTCCGCAAGCGCGACGGCGCCGGGCCGTGGGTCCCCTCGATGCTGGGGTCCTATGTGGAGCGTTCCTGTGAGCGCCTGCTCGGCGGGACGCGGTCGGTGGTGCTCGAGCCGGACCCGGCCGGGCGCCCGGCCGAGGGCATCGCCGAGCGGAGGGCGCAGACGGCGCTCGCCGCGGGCCGGGCGCTCGACCGGCCGGTCGAGATCCGGTACCGCCCCGACGGCAAGCCGGAGTGCGACGGCGGGGTCCACATCACCGCGTCGCACACCGCACAGCTGACCCTCGCGGTCGCCGGCACCAGCCCGGTGGCCTGCGACATCGAGACGGCGATCGAGCGCAGCGAAGAGGACTGGGCCGGGCTGCTCGGCGAAGAACTCCTCACCCTCGGCCGGCTGCTGGCCGCGGACACCGGCGAACCGGTCAGCGTGGCCAACACCCGGGTGTGGAGTGCGCTGGAGTGCGTGCGCAAGACCGGGTCGATGACCCAGGCGCTGACCGTGCGCCAGGTCGACGCCGACGGGTGGGCGCTGCTCGCTTCCGGGAACGCCCGGATCGCCACCTGGTCGACCACCGTCAACGACCGGACCGCCCCGATCGTCTTCGCCGTGCTCCAGGCAGAGGGGAACTGAGATGTCCGACTACTACGAGATCCGCCACACGGTCGGCTTCGAAGAGACCAACCTGGTGGGCAACGTCTACTACGTGAACTACGTGCGCTGGCAGGGCCGGTGCCGGGAAATGTTCCTGAAGGAGAAGGCGCCCGCGGTGCTCGAAGAGGTTCGCCAAGACCTCAAGCTGTTCACCCTCAAGGTGGAGTGCGAGTTCTTCGCGGAGATCACCGCGTTCGACGAGCTGTCCATCCGGATGCGGCTGGAGGAACTCACCTCGACGCAGGTGCAGTTCGCCTTCGACTACGTCCACCTCACCACCGACGGCGAGGAGCGGCTCGTGGCGCGGGGCCGGCAGCGGATCGCCTGCATGCGCGGGCCGAACACGGCCACCGTGCCGTCCCGGGTCCCCGAGCAGCTGCGCGAAGCGCTGGTGCCCTACGCGACGGCCGCGGTCAACGGCAAGGGAGTCTGACGTGGGCCACGACGCAGAGCCTTCCGAGGGGGCTCCCGTGCTCAACCGGCTGCGGACGTCACGCGCCCGCAGTGGCCTCTCCGTCCAGCCGGGCCTGCGGCAGGTGATGGCCCAGTTCGCGACCGGGGTGACGGTGCTGACGGCGGGCGGGGAGGGCGCGCACGGCATGACCGCCAACGCGTTCTCGTCGGTGTCGCTGGAACCGCCGATGGTGCTGTGCTGCGTGTCCAAGGCGGCCCGGATGCACACCGCGATCGTCACCGCGGGCTCGTTCGGGGTCAACATCCTCGCGGCCGAGCAGCAGGAGCTGTCGAAGTACTTCGCCGACTGGCGCCGTCCCGACGGGATCGCCCAGTTCGACGCGGTCGGCTACACGGCGGGCGACCTGACCGGCGCGCCGCTGCTCAACGGCGCGCTGGCCTGGCTCGAATGCGAGCTCGCCGAGGTGGTGTCGGGTGGTGACCACTCGATCTTCCTCGGCCGGGTGGTCGCCACCAGCCGCGGCGAGGGCGAACACGCGCTCGTCTTCTACGGCGGCGGCTACCACCGGATCGACGGGCGGGCCCGCGCGGCCTGAGGGAGGCGAACGTCATGCTGATCGCGGTCACCGGCGGCACCGGCTTCCTCGGGACCCACACGGTCGCGGCCCTGCTGCGGCGGGGGCACCGGGTGCGGCTGCTCGCCCGCGACCCCGCCCGGACCGTACCGTCCACTGTGGACGTCGTGGCCGGCGACGTCACGGACCCCGCCGCCGTCGCCCGGCTGGTCGACGGTGCGGACGCGCTGCTGCACGCGGCGGGCGTCTACACCTTCGACAGCCGGCGCCGGGCCGAGCTGTGGCGGGTGAACGCGGGCGGCACCGAAGTCGTGCTCGCCGCCGCACGCCGGGCGGGCACCGGGCGGATCGTGCACGTCTCCACCGTCGGGGCGCTGTACCCGGCGGCCGGGCCGGCGATCGGGGCGGCGAGCCCGGTCGGCACCCCGCGGGAGGCCTACCTCGCCTCGAAGGCCGAGGCCGAGCGGATCGCCCGTGCGCACCGCGCCGACGGCGTCCCGGTCACCGTCACCCACCCGCCGGCGCTGCTCGGACCGCACGACCCGCACCTGGGCGACCAGAACGCGCGGCTGCGGGACCTGCTGCGCGGGCTGATGCCGATCTGGCCGTCGGGCGGGCTGCCGATCGGCGACGTCCGCGACTCGGCGGAACTGCACGCGCGGCTGTTCGACGGCGTGCCCGGCGACGGGTACTTCGGGCCGGGCCACTTCCTGACCACCCGCGAGTACCTCGCCGTGGTCCGGGCCGCGACCGGGCGGCGCCTGCCCGCGGCGTTCCTCCCGGCGCGGGCGATGTTCCCGGTCGGCCGGGGTGCCGACCTGCTGCAGCGCGGCTGGCCGTGGCACATCCCGGCCGAGTACGGCGCGCTCTACGTCTGCGCCTCCGCCGTGCCCGTCGCCGCGGACGCGCCCGGGGCCGGCGTCCCGGCGCGGCCGGTGGCCCGCACCGTGCGCGACACGGTCGCCTGGTTGCACGCGACCGGACGCCTCACCGACCGGCAGGCCGGCGCGGCCGCCCTGCCCACTGTGCCCATGACGACGACAGCGGTCCCGGCCGAGCCGGGACCGTCCCGACCGAGGAGGGTCCTGCCATGACCGCCAGCGACGCCATCGAGCCCATCCGGCCCGGCTCCGACACGGCCCCGACGGCCTTGACGGACGTGCCGGACGCCTGGCAGGCCCGGCCGATGCCCCGGTTGGGGCGGGGCATCGTCTGGTCCGACCTCGTCGCCGAGATGGAGCACGACTACGAGGTCCGGCTGCGGGATGCCGCGTGAGCGGAAGTCACCGCGCGGACGCCGCGGTGAGGCACTCGCCCTCGCGCTGAACCGCTGCCGTCGAACCGCCTCGGCCACTCGACGGCCGGTATCCCGGAATGCGGCGAGATTCGTCTGATTCGTGAGCTTTCCGGGCCGGGGAGGGAGAACGGAGGAAACGCCATGACAGCTCCGGCGTTGCCGGCCGGGAAGGGCCGGCCCGACGGAAGCCGGCCGAACCGAGCGGCCGCCCGCGCGCGGACTCGCCGCGGGAACCGGCCGCGCCGGCCGAGCGGGAGTACCTGCGTGAGCACATCGTTCTCGGTTACAACTGAACGTCCGGCGGCCGGGCGGGTGCCGCGTCACGGGCGCGCGCCTGCCGGTCCGGCGCACGCACAGAGATGACGCGGTCACCGCGAGGGCGGGACACTGGAACCTCACCGGGGCCGGAGTGCGGGGCGGGACTCGCCGTGCGCGCCCGGCGTCCGGCCGAAGTTCGGTTGGGAGGCCGGCGGATGGCGATGCGCCTCCAGCTCACCGCGGGAGTGCAGGTGCTCGAGGACTGGGCCGAGTCGGCGACACAGGCCGAACGGAACGTCGTCTACGAGGCATTGTTCGCTGTGGGCGACGGGTCTGCTTTTCTGATCTACGACATTTTCGGCGACCCGCACGATCCCGGCAATTTCATGATTATGGTGAAACCGGGTCTGGTGCTGAAAATAATGGTGCAGCGGGCGGAATCCGCATTCGAGATCCGTTATGTCGGCCGTCTGCAGGACGGTGTCGACGCCCCGGCCCGCCCGGGCTCGCCGGGGCAGTGAGCACTGGCCGCTAGATGACGCTGAGGCTTACTCCGGCCAGGCTGCCGCGGCTCGGCCCCGTGACGGTTTGTGACCGGGACGGTCGGGCGACGGCCGACGGCTGACTGAGCGGCACTGCGCCGAACGGGGTAAGAAGTCGCCCGGATGGCGTACGTTCCCGGTGGGTGCAATGCATGCCTCGGAACGGGGTATTCCTCATCTTGACAATGTCTCTTGTGGTATGAAAACCTCGTCGTGTTCGCCGTTGCGGCCGTTATTTTCTGGGGTGAATAACGAGGAGGCTTCGTCATGTCGTCGCCCGAATTGCCAGGACTCGATGTTTCCAGCCGGGTCCGCGCCCGGGACATCCAGCTGACCGGCGTGGCCGATGTCGGCCGCCGGGTACTCATGATCACCGGCGCTATCGACACCACCGATCACGACGTTTCGGTGAGTGTCAGCCTTCCGGAGCCGGGGCGCTGGCAGGTCATCAAGGCCGAGACCAACCTGACCGACCGGACGTGGGTCGCCATGCAGGCGGTGCTGGACGAGGACTCGGTGTTCATCGACGACGCCGCGCTGATGTCGCCCCAGTTCGCGAAGAGCTTCATGACGCCCGACCAGCGGCGGCTGACCTTCTACGACGGTGAGGTCCGGCCGGGCGAGGCCGTGCTCAAGACGTACTCGATGGAAACCGGCGGCAGCAAGCCGACGTACTTCTCCTCCCGGTACAGCCCGCTCGCCACCGACAGCGCCGAGCGGTCGCAGCAGACGCTCGAAGAACTGGTCACCAACGGGATGCGGCAGCGACCGGTGGTCGAGCTGATCGTGCCCATCACGGTGATCGGCTGAACCGGCGCCCGGTCCCGGTCTCGGGCGTGAGGGGAATTCGTGATCAAGTTCGTCCCGGAACCGCACCTGCTGGACTCGCCCCGCGGCCGTGACTGGCCGCGGCTGCCCGCCCCGCCGGCCGCGGACCGCGGCACCCGGCCGGCCGCGACCGCGGAGGTCGTCGTCGTCGGGGCGGGGCCTGCCGGCCTCGCCGTGACGTCGGCGCTGTGGCACCACGGCGTCCGCGACGTCGTGGTGATCGACCGTGACGGCCGCCCGTGCGGGCGGTTCTTCGACCGGATCGACCGGCTCGGCCAGCGTGTCCTGCGCTCGCCCTACGAGCACCACCCCGGCGTCGAGGGCTACCGCGACTGCGAGCTGGTCGACTTCGCCCGGCTGCACTGGGCGCGGCTGACCCCGGTCGAGCGCCGGGAGATCCGGATGTCGCAGGCCGGCCACCGGTCCGTCGTGCCGGTGGACGTCTTCGAGGCCTACTGCGCGCATCTGGCGGCGAGCCACCACGTCGGCGAGAAGACGTGGCGGGGCGAGGTCCGCGAGGTGGTGCCGTCCGCCGACGCGGTCACGGTGCACGCCGGCGCCTTCACTGTCACCGCCCGCCACGTCGTGCTCTGCCTCGGCGAGGAACGGCGCCCGGCCCCGGATTCGTGGTGGGGCGGCGGCCCGACACCTCCCGGGGTCTCGTACTGGGACGAGCCCGTGCCCGACACCGGACGGCAGATCGTCGTCGGCGCCGGGCTGACCGCCGCGCACCTGATCACCAACGCGCTTTCGGCCGGGCGGGAGGTGCACTGGGTGCTGCGCGACCCCGGCGAGCGGTACCAGTGCGCCGACGTCAACTCGACGTTCTTCCGCCCGGAGGGCCGCAAGCGGTTCGACAGCGTCGGCTGGGCCGACCGGCTCGCCCTGATGAACCAGTTCCGCCGGGCGTCGATCATGTTCGAGTTCCAGCCGTTGCTCCGGCAAGCCGAAGCGGACGGCCGGCTGGTCGTCCACCGCGGCGAAACCGTGGCCCGGATCGCGACCGGCGTCGGCGGGACGGTGACGGTGCGACTCGCGAGCGGCCGCCGGATCGTCGCCGACCACGCCGTCCTGGCGCTGGGCACGGCACCGTCCATCGGCGACGGCCTGCTGCCCGCCGAACTGGTCGGCGAGCGCGACGGATGGCCGGCCCTGGACGAGCGCACCCTGGTCTTCGAGCGCGCCCCCCGCGTTTCGGCGGTCGGCGCCGCCACGGCGATGGTCCTCGGCCCGGCGGCCCGGAACATCGACGGGCACCGCGTGGCGACGACCCGGGCGGCCGCGGCCATCGCGGCCGCCGTCCGCCAGGAAAGCCCCGTCAGGACGCTCCGGGAGGCCGTCGGTGTCTGAGCCCGCCGACAGCCGGTTCGCCCTGCCCGACGTCGACGCGCCCGCCGACGTCGAGGTCGGCATCATCCTGCTCGGCCTCGACCCCGACCGCCTGCTCGGCGGGCTGGGCCTGGCGCGGATCGCCGACGATCCGGCGCTGGTCACCCAGCTGGTCGACCAGGTGCGCCATGGCGGAACCGGCTTCGACCTGGCGGGCCTGGTCGCGCTCGGCCGGGACCACTGGCGCTCGGTGCGCTCCGGCTTCGGCGAGCCGGCCGCGGGCACCCCGGGCTCGCTGCGCCAGGAGTGGGTCAAGACCGCCGAGCGCGTCGCCGCGGCCGCGCCCGGTGCGGGCCACGCCTCGATCGCCTACCTGACCGCGTGCGTGCTGCGCCGAGCGGACGTCGATGCCTGCGCCGACGCACCACCGAACGGAGAGGGCCTCCGATGTCCTACCTGAAATCCCTGCCGTCCGAGACGACGCTCCTCCAGGTGTTCCAGGCCTACCCGGGCCCGGCGCGGCACCTGCTGGCCTTCCACGAGCTGGTGCTGCGCGGCGAGTCGCCGTTCACGCCGGGCGAGCGTGAGCTGATCGCGGCCTACGTGTCCGGCCTGAACAGCTGCGACTACTGCCACGGCATCCACACCGTCACCGCCGAGGCGTTCGGCATCCCGGAGGGCACGCTGGCGGCGGCACTCGCCGACCTTGAGTCCGCGAACGTGGACGCCCGGCTCAAGCCGGTGCTCGCCTACGTCGGCAAGCTGACGAGGACGCCGGCGAAAATGACCGACGCGGACGCCGAAGCGGTCTTCGCGGCGGGCTGGGACGAGCGCGCGCTCCACGACGCCGTGCTGGTCTGCGCCCTGTTCAACTTCATGAACCGGATGGTCGAGGGACTCGGCATCCGCGCCGACGAGGCCTACACGACGACGTCGGGCGAGCGGCTGAAGAACGCGGGCTACGCGGGCTTGGCGGAGTTGCTCAACGCCCCGGCCTGACCGGCCCGGGTCGGGCTCACCGGCCCGACCCGGCTCCCGTCAGGCGTTCAGAACGGCTTCGCTGTCCAGCGTGACGTCGACAGTGTCGCCGATGACGACCTTGCTGCCGTCGACGGCCAGGCCGAAGGTGAGTCCGAAGTCGCGTTCTCGTCGGCCCGGAACCAGCCGGCCGACCGGGCCGGGTCGTCGGCGGTCACGATCTGCGCGGTGCATTCGGTGAAACTGCCGCGCACCTTGTTCATCCGCCCAGCGCCTCCAGATTGGTGACGACATCGAGAGGTGAGAGCTGCGCCGCCATCTCGCGGGCGACGGCCGCGGCAGCCGTGGCGAACGCGGGCGTGCCGAGCAGTTCTTCGCAATGCGCGGCCACGGCTCTCGGGGTGACTTCGTCGGGCAGCATCCTGATCCCCGCCCCGGCCTTGGCGACCGCGTCCGCGTTCTCGAACTGGTCGTCGAACTGCGGCAGGGCCAGTTGCGGCACCCCGGCGGCGAACGCGGTGAGGGTGGTGCCCTGCCCGCCGTGCTGGATCAGCACATCGCAGGCGCCGAGCACCTGGTGCAGCGGCATCCGCCCGGCCTGGCTGACGTTCTCCGGCAAGGGACCCCAGGAGGCTATGGCCCGCTCGTCGACCGCGATCACCACGTCGACGTCCAGCCGCCCGAGCTCCCGCACGACGGCCAGCATTTTCCCGTGCAGGTCGGGAATTCCGAAAAGCGGAACCAGCGTGCCGAGGGTCAGGCAGATCCGGGGCTTGGTGCGCGGCGCGAGCGCCCAGCCGGGAACGTGCGCGGTGCCGTTGTAGGACACGTGCCGGAAGCTCAGCTGGCTTTTGGCGTGCGGCAGGCGCAGGCTCGGGGGCCACGGGCTCAGCGACAGGGCGGCCTCGGGAAGGGTGAGTCCGGACGCGGCCGGCGAGCCGGCGAGCACCTCGGCCGCGCCCGCGCGGTACTCGGGCAGTTCGGCCACGCCCCAGCGCACGTCGGCCAGCGGTGTGCCGTGCGCGGCCGCGGCGAGCGGCCCGGCGAACTCGGCCCGCTCGCTCAGCACGACATCGGGCCGCCACGAGTCCACAATGGACAGCATCCGGGGCAGTGCGGCCTCGGCGATCCGCCCGAACACCCGCCCGTGCACGTGCCGCCGCTGTTCGATCGGATGGGTGGACAGGTCCGGCCCCAGCTCGACGAAGTCCATCGGCGGCCCGCACGCCACGGCGGGCAACCCCGACCGCAGGACGGTGTCGACGAAGTTTTCGGGGACGGCGACCAGCACCTCGTGCCCCGCCGCCCGGCAGGCCCAGGCGAGCGGGACCAGCGGGAAGAAGTGACCCAGCAGGGGTTCGGTGGTGAAGAGGATCCGAATGGTTCGCTCCGATCTCGGTAACCGGCCGGCCCGGTCAGTGCGACAGGGCCTCTTCGGCGGCTTTGCACTTGTCGTAGTGCGGAAGCAGCCCGCGTTCCAGGGCTTCGGCGAGCGTCGGCGCGGCTTGGTCGCGCGCGGACAGAACCGGTGTGAGGTCTCCCGGCAGCGGGAGGTCGAGGGCGGGGTCGAGCACGGAGAGCGCGAGCTCGTTTTCCGCCACGTATTCCCCGCAGAACAGGTAGGACATCACGGTGTCGTCCTGCAACGAGATGAACGCGTGGCCGACGCCGACCGGGCGCAGCCCGGCGGTGTCGCGGTGTAGTGGACCCCCCGGACGACCCCCGGCCGCGACCGGCTGTGGCTGGTCTGGGCCACTTCGAAGAGCGGCCGGCCGGTGGCCGGTCGGAAGGCTGTCTCCTGAAACGTGGAGACGAAGTGGCCGCGATCAGCCGAAACCGGCGTTGGCGTGATTTCCAGGGCGCCTTCGACGGCGAGTTCACGTATTCGCATCGCAGCCTCGTTCACGAGTCCGGAAGAACGACCACTTTCGGGCCAGCGTGGCAGGCGTGGAACCGGGTCAGCGTCTTCAGCCATGCGCTACCGCCGCCTCGCCCGGTGTGGGTGGGGACAAGACCGCCGGGCTTCGGCGGTCCGGTCCTCTGTCCGGCCGGTGCCGGTGTCAGGCCGCGTCCGATGTGGAGGACGGCATGTTCGCCGGCTCTGCGGGTGTTCGGGGTAGTGGTTCCGGTGCCGGGCGGGCGCGGGCGGCCAGGTAGCTGAGCTTGGTCAGGTGGCGCTGGACGAGTCCGGCGCGGCGGGCTTCGTCGAGGGCCGTCCGGGCGATGGTGTTCTGCCTTCGCCGGCGGTGACGGCCACCGCCGGGTGGTTCCTGGTCCATTTGTGGTCCTCTCTGTTGGCTTCACCCGATCGTGCGAGGCCGCGATCGATCGATCGGCGAGATAACAAGGTTGTTTCGGGAAGAACTCGTTCAGGACCCGCTGGGCCACCTGGCCGCTCACGCGGTGCGCCTTCCGGAGTCCTGCGCGCGAGAGCGCACGACAGGCGGAACTGTCCACAGTGGGAGTGAGACCGAGGCGTCGGCTGTGGGCCCGATCACTGGGCCGGGGCACGCCGTGCGCTGCTGCGCACGGCGTCTTCCCTGGTGGCGCCCCCGGCAGGACTCGAACCTGCGACCTAGAGATTAGAAGGCTCTTGCTCTATCCAGCTGAGCTACGAGGGCCCGCGCCGACGGCCGCTGCCGGTGACCCGGCACTGGCAGCTTAGTCGTCGCCACCCACTCGATCGTTCGACACCGGCGAATCGTTTCAGGTCTCGTTCGACGTAATCGGGGAGTTTCGCGCGCGCAGTGGTGATCGGACCCCCTCCTGTGTCCGGGGAAGTGCTGAGCGTGACCGTTCGGGGTTCTCCGCGCGGCCGGAACCTGTAATCTGGCCAGCAGAAGGCTCTTGCTGTGTCCAGCCAGAACCCTGCTCGCCCGCTCGACCCGCGGCCGGGCAGGCAGCGCCGTGGGCTTCTGCGCGCCGCTGCCTGCCCGGCGCAGCGGGGCGGCGAGCCGGTCGTCGACCCCTGGACTTCTGCCGGGAAGTTGTGTCGGGGAGGCTCCTGCCTGCGGGAATGTCGATGGTGACCTCCTCTGCCGTTTGAGGTGTTCGCCGCTGGTAGTTGCCAGGTGGTAGTTCCCGGCCGGCTGCCAGGCACCGGGAGGGTGGCCTGCTGGAGTTCGCCCCCCCGGTCGGCCGAAGCGCCGCCCGAGAACTCCAACAGGCCTCCCGTCGGCCCCGGGGACCGGCTCCTGGGCCTGGAACGCGTCTCCTGCGGCTCCAGAGGCCCAGGAAGGCCCCCGGGGAGCCCGTGGGCGCGCCCTGCCGCAGGGGGCGCGCCCAC
>NZ_JBSFNC010000057.1:0-51193 GCF_053586895.1 Amycolatopsis sp. NPDC003731
CCGCCGCCATCTGGCACAACCGCACCACCAGCCAACCCATCACCCGATCCCTGACCGCCTACGACCACTGACCGAGTTACGCATCACTCGTCTAGCTCGGCACCTCGTCCAAGTACGCCCGCGCCTGCAACGTGAACAGCTCGGCGTACCCCGCCTTCGCCGCCATCAGCTCCTCGTGCGTGCCGTACTCGGCCACCTTCCCGTGGTCCAGCAACAGGATCCGCTCCGCCTGCCGGACCGTCGAGAACCGGTGCGAGATGTACAGCGTCGTCCGCCCTTCGGACAGCGAACGCAACCGCGAGAACAGGTCGTGTTCGGCCTGTGCGTCCAACGCCGACGTCGGCTCGTCGAGGATCAGGATCGGCGCCTCCCGCTGGAACGCCCGGGCCAGGGCGATCTTCTGCCACTCGCCGCCGGACAGGCTGACGCCCTGGTCGAACCAGCGTCCGAGTGGGCTGTCGTACCCCTGCGGCAGCCGCTCGATGCGCTCGTCCGCTCCGGCCCGCCTGGCCGAATTCTCGATGTGCGGCCGATCCTCCAGCCGGGAGAGTTCACCCAGGCCGATGTTCTCCGCCGCAGTTCCCTGGTACGTCACGTAGTCCTGGAACATCGCGCTGATCCGGGCGCGCAGTTCGACCGGGTCGTACTCGCGGATGTCCACGCCGTCGAGGCGGATGACGCCGCCGGTCGGGTCGTACAGCCGGCACAGGAGCTTGAACAATGTCGACTTGCCCGCGCCGTTGCGGCCCACCACCGCCACCGTCTCGCCCGGGCGGATCTCGAAGCTGACGTCCTCCAGCGCCGGCTCGTCCGAGCCCGGGTAGGCGAAGGTCACCGAATCGAACTCGATGTGACCATCCACAACAGACGGGAACGGCCGGGGTGCCGCGGGCGCCGTGATCTCCGGCTTCGTGTCCAGGAACCGGTACAGCGTGTCCAAGTAGAGATTGTTCTCGTACATCCCCGAAAACGCCGTGAACAGGCCGGACACCGACGTCTGCACGGACGTCGCCGCGGCCGTGTACAACGCCAGGTCGCCCAGGGTGAGCCGGCCGCCGACCGCCTCCAGGGCGATGTACAGCGCGATCGCCGAGCCCGCGAGCGTGCTCAGCAGCCCCCAAGCCGTCGAGCTGACGTTGCGGTTGATCGTCAGCTTCCGCTGCCGCTCGTACGAGACCACGCCGAGCCGGCGGAAGCGGTCGACGAAGTACGGGCCGAGCCCGAACAGCTTCGTCTCCTTGGCGTACGTGTCCGTTGTGACCAGCGAAGACAGGTAATCCATCCGCCGCTTGATCGGTGACATCAGGAACGTCAGCCAGAACGCGCGCGAGCCGTACTTGGACTGCGAGATGAACGCCGGGATCGGCGCCACCAGCGCGACCAGCGCCAGCAGCGGGCTGATCGCGACGAGCAGCGCGATCATGCTGCCGAACGTGATCAGCGTCCGCACGAGCCCCAGCGCGGAGTTCATCATCGACAGCGGCCGCGTCGGCGCTTCCTGCGCGGCCTGGCGCAGCATGTCGTAGGACGCCGACCCCTCGAAGTACGCGAGGTGCAGCTCGCTCGCGTGCGCCATCACCTGGTGGCGGATGGTCAGCGTCATGCGCTCCTGCAGCAGCGACTGCGCGATCGACGTCAGCGCGCTGCTGATCGCGGTCGCGGCGAGCACGCCGAACTGGAACAGGGCGACGTTCACGATGTCGCCCGTGGTCCCCTTGCCCTGGATCGCCGCGACGACGGCGTCGAGCAGCAGCTTCGCGACGTACGCGGTCACTGTCGGCAGGAGCCCCGACAGCAGCGTGATCAGCGCCAAGAGGATCGTCAGGACCGGGCTGGCCTGCCAGGTCAGCTTGACGACCTTCGGCAGGCCGCGGACCGTGCCCGCCACCGACGTCTTCGCGCGCCGCAGCCGCGAGCGCAGGTCCTTCGGCTGGTCGTCCTGCTTCGGTTCGGGAATGTCGACGGGCCCGGTGAGCCCGCTCTCCGGCACCGTGACGGCGTGCCGCCGTCTTCCTCGCCGAGCCAGCATGAACTCCATGCCGCCCCCACCGCCCGGGATCACTGAGCCTCCACCGCGCCGTGCAGGAAGACGTCGACCACCTGGCGCGTGGTGGGCGCGTCGTCGACCGGGGCCATCCGGCGGCCGCCGAACAGCAGGGTCAGGAACAACGCGGCCAGCTGTTCGGGGCTCAGCCGCAGCCGGTCCTTCTCGGGCTCGAACAGTTCGGTGATCGCGCCGCGCATGGCGGCCATCGACTCGCTGCGGCCGCCCTTCATCGTGCGGTTCTTCAGGCGCTGCTCGGGGTCGCGCTGCTTGTGCCTGCCGGTCGCGTGCAGGGCGCCCATCAGCGCGCCCATCCGCTCGAAATGCGCGCCGAGCGCTTCGGCGGCCTCGACGAGCCGGTCCGCCAGGGGTTGTTCGATGGGGATTTCGGCGATCGCGTCGAGGACGTGGTCGGGGCGCAGCACCTCGGCGGTGCAGGCGTCGAACAGCTCGTCCTTGTCCTTGAACGCGCGGAAGATGGTGCCCTCGCCGATGCCGGCGGCGCGGGCGATCTGGCTGGTCGTGACCGCCGTGCCGTGCTCCATCAGGAGCGGCAGCACCGCGTGCACGATCATGGCGCGCCGGTCTTCGGCGCTCATGCTCGGCGCTCTGCGCCGGGTCTCGGGTGCTGGTGTCATGCCACCAGTGTGCGGAGTGAGCACTCACTCCGTCAAATGAGTAAAAGTGAAGGCCGCCCGAAGGCGGCCCTCACCTGCGAAAACTCAGTACGTCATGGCCATCGCCGGGTCGGCCAGGAGGGCGCCGACGTCGGCGAGGAACTCCGAGCCCTGCTGGCCGTCGACCACTCGGTGGTCGAAGCTCAGCGACAGCTGGAGCACCTTGCGGACCTTGATTTCGCCGTCCACCACCCACGGCTGGTCCTTGATCGCGCCGAGGCACAGGATCGCGGACTCGCCCGGGTTGATGATCGGCGTTCCGGTGTCGACGCCGAACACGCCGACGTTCGTGATCGTGATCGTGCCGTTCGCCATGTCCGCCGGGGACGTCTTGCCCTCGCGGGCGGTGTCGGTCAGGGCCGTCAGCGCCTGAGCGAGCTCCTTCAGCGACATTGAGTCGGCGTCACGGACCTTCGGCACGATCAGGCCGCGCGGGGTGGCCGCGGCGATCCCGAGGTGGACGTAGTCCTTGTAGACGATCTCCTGCGCCGCTTCGTCCCAGACGGCGTTGACGTCCGGCGTCCGCTTCGCCGCCAGGCACACGGCCTTCGCGGCGAACGTCAGCGGCGTGACCTTGACCCCGGCGAACTCCCGCGACTTCTTCAGCTTCTCGCGGAACTCCATCATCGGCGTGACGTCGATGGTCAGGAACTCCGTGACGTGCGGAGCGGTGTACGCGCTCTGCACCATCGCGGCCGCGGTCATCTTCCGGACGCCCTTGATCGGCACGCGCCGCTCGCGGGACCCGTTGTCCGCGACGGCGGTGACGACCGGAGTTCCGTTGGCGGCACGCTCGACGTCGTCGCGGGTGATCACGCCGCCCTCGGCGGTGCCGGTCAGCGCGTGCAGGTCGACGCCGAGGTCCTTCGCCAGCTTCCGCACCGGCGGCTTCGCCAGCGGGACGTACCCACCGCGCGGAGCAGCCGGGGCCGCGGGCGCCGGAGCGGCAGGGGCCGGAGCAACAGGCGCCGGAGGAGCCGCAACCGCGGCCGCGGGAGCCGCACCCTTGCGGGCACGCCGCTGCGTGACCACCGTCTTGGAGCCGTAGCCGACCAGCGGCTTCATCTCCTCCTCGGCCGGTTCGGCGGCCGGCGCGGCCGGTGCCGGAGCGGGCGCCGCGGCGCCGCCGGGGTCGACGTCGATGGTCAGGATCGGCGTGCCGACCTCCACTGTCTGCCCCGGCTCGACGTGCAGCTCCGTGACGACCCCGGCCCACGGGATCGGCAGCTCCACGGCGGCCTTCGCGGTCTCGATCTCGACCACGATCTGGTTCACCGTCACCGTGTCGCCCGGCTTCACGTGCCAGGACAGGATGTCGGCTTCGGTCAGCCCCTCCGCCGTGTCGGCCAGGGGGAATTGCTTGTACGTGGGCATTGCGTGGAAATCCCCCTTACCAGGCGAGCGAGCGGTCGACGGCGTGCAGCACCCGGTCCAGGTCGGGGAGGTAGTGCTCCTCGAGCTTGGCCGGCGGGTACGGCGTGTCGAACCCGGTCACCCGGAGGACGGGCGCTTCCAGCGAGTAGAAGCACTCCTGCTGGACGCGCGCGGCGATCTCCGACGTCAGCGACGACTCCGAGGGCGCCTCCGACAGCGCGATCAGCCGTCCGGTCTTGCGCACCGACTCGAACACCGGGCCGAGGTCCAGCGGCGAGAGCGTGCGCAGGTCGATGACCTCGAGGGACTTGCCCTCGTCCTCGGCCGCGGCGGCCGCGTCGAGGGCGACCTTCACCGACGGGCCGTACGCCACGACCGTCGCCGTCGTGCCTTCGCGCACGACCTGCGAGGAGAACGCCGGAACCGGTGTGCCGGTGACGTCGATTTCGGCCCGCAGCGCACCCGAGTGGTACAGCCGCTTCGGCTCGAAGAACAGCACCGGGTCGTCCGACTTGATCGCCTCCTGGATGCCCCAGTAGGCGTCGACGGCGTTCGAAATGGACACGACCTTGAGGCCCGGGATGTGCGCGAACAGCGACTCCGGCGACTCCGAGTGGTGCTCGACCGCGCCGATCCCGCCGCCGAACGGCACCCGGATCACGACCGGCATCTTGATCTTGCCCTGCGTCCGGTAGTGCAGCTTCGCCAGCTGCGAGGAGATCTGGTCGAAGCCCGGGAAGATGAAGCCCTCGAACTGGATCTCGCAGACCGGCCGGAAGCCGCGCACGGCCAGGCCGACCGCGGTGCCGATGATGCCCGACTCCGCGAGCGGCGTGTCCAGCACGCGCTGCTCGCCGAAGTCCTTCTGCAGGCCGTCGGTGATCCGGAAGACGCCGCCGAGCTTGCCGACGTCCTCGCCCATGATCAGGACCTTCGGGTCCTCTTCCATCGCGCGGCGCAGGCCGAGGTTGAGGGCCTTGCCGATGGTGAGTTTCTGGAGGTCGGACATCAGTGCTCACCCGCCGATACGAAGCCGTCGAGGTAGGACAGGAACTCTTCGCGCTGCGCGTCCAGCACCGGGTTGCCCTCGGCGTAGACGTTGCTGAAGATCCGCTCCGGCGGTGGCTCGGGCATGTTGAACGTGTACTCGCGCAGGTCGGCGGCGAAGGTGTCCGCCTCGGCCTGGACGCTGTCGAAGAACGCCTGGTCGGCGTAGCCGCCGCGGGCCAGGTACGCGCGGACGCGCTCGATCGGGTCCTTGAGCTTCCACTCCTCCAGCTCGTCGGAGAGCCGGTAGCGGGTGGGGTCGTCGGTCGTCGTGTGCGCGTCCATCCGGTAGGTGAACGCCTCGATCAGCACCGGGCCGTTGCCGTGGCGGCACTCGTCGAGCGCCCAGCGCGACACCGCCAGGCAGGCCAGGACGTCGTTGCCGTCGACGCGGATGCCGGGGAAGCCGTAGCCGCGGGCGCGCTGGTACAGCGGCAGGCGCGACTGGCGCTCGGTCGGCTCCGAGATGGCCCACTGGTTGTTCTGGCAGAAGAAGACGAGCGGCGCGTCGTAGACGGCGGCCCAGACGAAGCCCTCGTGGACGTCACCCTGCGAAGTGGCGCCGTCGCCGAAGTAGACGATGGTCGCTTCGCCGTCGTCGTCGCCGACCTTGCCCTCGAACTTCTGGCCCATCGCGTAGCCGGCGGCGTTGAGCACCTGGTTGCCGATCACGATGGTGTACGGGTGGAAACCGTGCTGCCGGTAGTCCCAGCCGCTGTGGTCGGTGCACCGGAAGATGCCCAGCAGGTCCTTCATGTCGACCCCGCGCGCGTACGCGACGCCGTGCTCGCGGTAGCTGGGGAACGCCATGTCGTGGGCCTTCAGCGCGCGGCCGGAGCCGATCTGCGCGGCCTCCTGGCCGAGCAGCGGGACCCAGATGCCGAGCTGGCCCTGGCGCTGCATGGCGTTGGCCTCGCGGTCGGCCCGCCGGACCAGGACCATGTCGCGGTACAGGCCGCGGAGCGCCTCGGCGTCGACGTCCTCGACGTACTTGTCGAACTGGGGCGAGGGAACCCGTTCGCCTTCGGGGGTGAGCAGCTGAGTCAGCTCAGCGCCACCTTCGCTGGTTGCCCGCAATCCGGCGATCACCTGCTCGGGGGACGGCTGGGCCGCGACGGCGGCCGGCCCGTCTCCGGGCTCCGGGTGCGTCCACTGTTCGGACGGCATGCGCAGTACTCCTCGGTGTCGGTGCCTCTGGCGGCCGCTTGTGGCGACCACAGCGACTGCACCGGCGGGGACCAGCGCATCGGGTCCGAAGCGCTCGGTCACCGTCGGCGTTGACGGTTCACGCCGACATCCTGGCACGAAGGTCCGCGCTTTGGTGAGACGCGGTTGCTGATTTGTTGCTGAGAAAGGGGCCCTGAACAGGGGAAACGCTAGGAAGCCCGAGCATCGGACCTACGAGAGTAGGGAATCGACGCGCGCCCTCACCAGGCGTGCTTCGGCCGGGTGATCACGTGATCACCCGCCTTGGTGGCGATGTTGTGACGTGCCGCACTGTCGGACCCCCGTGGCACGATGGGCCGGGTGGAGCAGAAAACCGTGCGTGAATCCGTAGTGGCGTCGTGGACCGGCGACGTCATCCCGAGCCTGTCCGGACTGGTGGCGATCCCCGCCTTGTCCCCGGCCTTCGACGCCGACTGGGCGAACAGCGGCCACCTCGCCGCCGCCGTCGACCACGTCCGCGCGTGGATCGCCGGGCGTGACCTGCCCGGCGCCACCCTCGAGGTCGTCCAGCTCGAAGACCGGACCCCGCTGTTGCTCGTCGACGTCCCGGCGACCCCGGGCGCGGCGGACAAGGGCACCGTCCTGATGTACGGCCACCTCGACAAGCAGCCCCCGGTCGGCGGCTGGTCCGAGGGCCTCGGCCCGTGGACCCCGGTGATCCGCGACGGCCGGCTGTACGGCCGCGGGTCCGTCGACGACGGCTACTCCGGCTACGCGGCGACCACGGCGATCGAAGCCGTGCACGCGGCCGGCGGCGAGCACGCCCGCATCGTGCTGCTGCTGGAGACCGGCGAGGAGTCCGGCAGCCCCGACCTGCCCGCCTACGTCGAGCACCTGGCCGACCGGATCGGCGAGGTGTCGCTGGTGATCTGCCTCGACGCCGGCGGCAGCGACTACGAGCGGTTGTGGCTGGTCACCAGCCTGCGCGGGATGCTGCACCTGGACGTCACCGTGCAGCTGCTGGGCTCGGCGCAGCACTCGGGCATCGCGTCGGGTGTCGTCGCGAGCTCGTTCCGGATCCTGCGCCACCTGATCGAACGCCTCGAAGACAGCGCGACCGGCGAGCTGCTGCTGGACGAGCTCAAGGTCGACGTCCCGGCGAACCGGCTCTCCGAGCTCAAGGCCGTCTCGCAGGACTTCCCGGAGGCGCTGTCGAAGGCGTTCCCGCTGGTCGAAGGCGGCCGCGTGATCACCGAGGACGCGCTGGAGCTGATGCTCAACAACGCGTGGCGCCCGACGCTGTCGGTGATCGGCGCCGACGGCTTCCCGAGGCCCGCCGACGCCGGCAACGTCCTGCGCGAGAGCACGACGTTGACGCTGAGCTTCCGCCTCCCGCCGACGGCCGACGCCGAGAAGGCGCTCGAAGCCGTGAAGCGCGCCCTGACCACGGACGTCCCGTACGGCGCGAAGGTGACGCTCGGCTCGCCGCAGGCGGAGAACGGCTGGAACGCGCCGACGGAGTCGCCGTGGCTGACGACGGCCCTGCGCACGGTCAGCGACGAGGTCTTCGGCCGCCCCCACCGCGCCACCGGCATGGGTGGCTCGATCCCGTTCATGGGCCTGCTCTCCCGGAAGTTCCCGGAGGCGCAGTTCCTGGTCACGGGTGCCTGCGGAGCCGACTCGAACATCCACGTGCCGGACGAGTGGCTGCACCTGGACTACGCGCAGCAGGTCACCGAGGCCGTCGCGCACATCCTGGACGCGCACGCGCGCGGCTAGCGGCAAGCCTCCCGGAACGCTTCGGCGGCCGCGTCGAGGTAGGCCGGGAAGTCGTGGGCGCCGCCCGAGTCGATCCAGCGGTCGAAGGCGTCGCCGAGGATGATCGCCGCGACCTGGGCTGCGGGTTTCGCCAGCTCGGGCGCGGTGCCCCGGCGTTCGAGGGCGTCCCGGATCGCGGCCGTGATCGCGGCGGCCTTGCTCCGCTCGCGTTCGCGGAGTTCGGGCGTCGCCGCGATGACCGTCCGGCGTTCCGGTGACGGGTCGACGAGCTGCGTGACCCGCGTGCCGACTTCGGCCAGCGCGGTGAGCGCGGTCCGAAGCGGTGACTCGCCTTCTTCGGCGGCGAGCACCGCTTCGGCGACCGCGGGCGGCAGCTGTTCCGCGCCGGCGAAGAGGACTTCGCGCTTGTCGGGGAAGTAGCGGAAGTACGAGCGGCGCGTGATCCCGGCGCGCTCGGCGATCTGCGTGATCGTCACGGCGTCGTAGCCGTGCTCGGCGTACAGCTCCAGCGCGGCTTTCCGCAGCCGGTCCGCGGTCCCGGGATCCCATCTGGCCACGGCTCAGCCTAACCGACGTCTCAGTGTGTCATCACATGCTAGCCTCAGTGATGACACACTGAGACGTCACTGGAGGAAACCGTGGAGATCTGGGTTCTCGGCGCAGCGGGCCGCACCGGCCGGGCCGTCACCGCCGCACTGACCGCACGCGGGCTGCCGGCCGTGCTGGTCGGGCGCGACCGGGCGCGGCTCGAGGCGCTCGGCGGGGAGTTCGTCGTCGCCGACGGGGCCGACGCCATCGCGGCGGAAATCCGGCGCCGGCGGCCGGCGGTCGTCATCAACACGATCGGCGAGTACGCGGCGACGGCCCCCGCGATCGCCCGCGCGTGCCTGCCCGGGGGTCACTACCTCGACCTGGCCGCGGACCTCGTCGCCGTCTCGCGGCTGCTCGACCTGCACGAAGAGGCCCAGGCCGGCGGCAGCACCTTCCTGACGGGGGTGGGCTTCGGCGTCCTGGCCACCGAGGCCGTCGTGGTGAAGCTGTGCGAAGGACAGCCGACGCCGGCCACGGTGCGGGCCGACGCACTGGCGTCCGTCGCCGTCGAGGGAGGCGCCGTGGGGGTCGCGCTGGCCGCCAGCATCGTCGACGCCCTCACCGGGGCCAAGACCGGCGCGGCCCCCAGAACCATCGCGCTGCCGGACGGCGAGTCGGTGACGGCGGCGGGTGTTTCCTCGGGCGAGGTGATCGCCGCTCAGCGTGCGAGCGGCACGCCGGACGTCACGGTCTACTCCGGACTCGCGCCGGTGTCGCCGGTGGTCCGGGCGCTGGTGCCGCTGCTCGGCCGGCTGGTGGCGATCCCGGTCGTGCGCCGGTTCGCCGTCCGGCGGCTCGCCGCGGTCCGCTCGAAGCCCGCTCCCCGCCCGCGCACGCACTCCTGGGGCCACGCCGTCGTCACCTGGCCGGACGGCACGACGCGCGAAGGCTGGCTCCGCGCGGGCGAGGGCATGGACTTCACGGCGGCGGTCGTCGCCGAGACGGCCGCCAGGCTCGCCCGTGGTGACGGCAAGCCCGGCGCCCACACCCCGGCCGCGGCGTTCGGGGCCGGCTTGGCCGAAGCCGCGGGCGGGGCCTTCCTCTAGGCCAGCCGGGTCAGGTGCACCGAGACGTCCAAAGTGGACTGCCCACCGCCGGTGAAGATCCCCTTCAACGGCGCCACGTCCGCGTAGTCCCGCCCCATCGCCACCCACACGTGCCGCGGGCCGACCGGGATCGCGTTCGTCGGGTCGTACGCCCACCAGCCGCCGGTCCAGACGTCGACCCACGCGTGGGACTCGCCTTCGACCACCTCACCGAGCTTCGCGTCCGGTTTCGTGTGGAGGTAGCCCGACACGTACCGCGCCGGGATGCCGATCGCGCGCAGCATCACCAGCGTCACGTGCGCGAAGTCCTGGCACACGCCTTCGCGCGCCTGCCAGGCGTCCGTCGCCGTCGAGTGGACGCCGGTGGTGCCCGGCTGGTACTTGAGCTGCTTGTTCACCCACTCGCACACCGCCAGCACCGCGTCCGCCGGGTCGAGGCCCGTCCGCAGTGAACGGGCCTCGCGCGCCAGCGTGACGTCTCGCGGGGTGTAGTCGGTCGGGGTCAGGTACTCGGTGCGGTGGTCGATCACCGTCTCGGACCGCAGGTCCTTCCACGACGCCGTGCGGATCGGCTCCGCTTCGTCGGCCGTCTCGACCACCGAGGTCGCCAGCACGGTGAACTCGGTGTGCGGCGCGTGGAGGTCGAACGACGTCACGACCGTGCCCCAGTAGTCCGTGTACCGGTAGGCACGGGTGGCCGGGGTCGTCTCGATGCGCGTCGCGACCGTCGTCTGGCGGCGGTCCGAACGCGGGGTCAGCCGGGCCTCGTTGTACGACTGCGTCGCCGGTGTCGCGTACCGGTAGCCCGTCCGGTGCGCCACCCGCAGCTGCCACGTCACAGTGAAACCTCCGCACCGCTCCACGCCACCCACGGCGACGTGCTGAAGTACTGCAACGACACCGCTTCCCCGATGTCCCTGATCGACGTCTGCAGCGCCGCGAGCCGCCGCGGCAGATCGGTGAGCAGCTCCGACGGGCGGAGGAACTCCAGCTCGCTGCGGGCGCGGCCGAGCTCGCGCAGGGCTTCGGACTTCTCGTTGCTGCGCGAGCCACCGCCCGGATCGAGCCGCTGCAGGCATTCTTCGGCCTGCCGCAGCGCGTGGAACACCGAGCGCGGGAACAGCGTGTCCCGCAACAGGAACTGGACGACGCGGCCGGCGTCGAGCGCGCCCCGGTAGGTCCGCAGGTAGGTGTCCTGCGCGCCGGCCGAGCGCAGCACCGTGATCCAGCCCGGTGAGGACGCGCGGTCGGCGACCCGGGACAGCAGTAGCCGCACCACCATGTCGGCGCGTTCGATCGAGCGGCCGAGCACCATGAACAGCCAGCCGTCGTCGCGCGACATCGTCGAGTCGGCGAGGCCGGCGAACATCGCCGCGCGCTCCTCGACGAACGACAGGAACGCGTGCGGCCCGGCGCGGCGGGCGTAGCGCTGCCGGTCGGGCACCGCGTTCCAGGTCGCGTTCAGGCATTCCCACAGCTCGGTCGAGACGACTTCGCGGGCGCCGCGCGTGTTCTCGCGCGCCGAGTTGATCGAGCCGACGATCGACGCGGGGTTGTCCTTCCCGTACGCGACCAGCTCGGTCAGCTTCCACACGTCGAGGGACTCCGTGCCCGCCGGGTCGATGCCCAGGACGGCCAGGAGCTGGCGGCTCGCGTGGTCCGGGTCGACGGTCGCGTCTTCGAGCAGCTGGTGGACCGAGACGTTGAGGATGCGGGAGGTGTCGTCGGCGCGCTCGACGTACCGGCCGATCCAGTACAGCGACTCCGCGTTGCGTGCCAGCATGCGGACCTCCCTAGCTCTGCTGTTGCTGTTGCTGCTGCTGGGACGTCGTCAGCTCGGGCCCCTGCTCGGCGGCCAGTCCATCCACAGCGGACATGGCGCCGAGTGCGGGCCGCTCCAGTTCGCGTTCGGCCGTCGACGCCCGGGACGCGAGCACCCAGGTGTCCTTCGAGCCCCCGCCCTGCGAGGAGTTGACGACCAGGCTGCCCTCCGGCAGCGCCACCCGGGTCAGGCCGCCGGGGAGGACGAAGATCTCCTTGCCGTCGTTGACGGCGAAGGGCCGCAGGTCGACGTGCCGCGGCGCGAGCCGGTCGTCCACCTTCGCCGGCACGGTCGAGAGCTGGACCACCGGCTGCGCGATCCAGCCGCGCCGGTTCGCCCGCACCTTCCGCCGCAGCGTGTCGAGGTCCTTCTTCGACGCTTCCGGCCCGAACACGATCCCGTACCCGCCCGAGCCCTCGACCGGCTTGACGACCAGCTCGTCCAGGTGGGCCATGACGTGGTCGAACTCGTCCGGCAGCCAGCAGCGGAAGGTGTCCACGTTGGGCAGCAGCGGCTTCTCGTTCAGGTAGTACTTCACCATCTCCGGCACGTAGGTGTAGACGAGCTTGTCGTCGCCGACGCCGTTGCCGATGGCGTTCGCGACGACGACGTTGCCCGCGCGCGCCGCGTTCTGGATGCCGGCCACGCCGAGCACCGAGTCCGGCCGGTAGTGCACCGGATCGAGGAACTCGTCGTCGATCCGCCGGTAGATGACGTCGACCTGGCGCTCGCCCTCGGTGGTCCGCAGGTAGACGACGTTGTCGCGGCAGAACATGTCCCGGCCTTCGACGAGCTCGACGCCCATCAGCCGGGCCAGCAGCGAGTGCTCGAAGTACGCCGAGTTGTGCACGCCGGGCGTGAGCACGACGACCGTCGGGTCGGCGACGTTCGCCGCGGACGCCGCCCGCAACGCCCGGAGCAGGTGCGACGCGTAGTCGCCGACCGGTCGCACCCGGTGCTGGGCGAACAGGTCCGGGAAGACCCGGGCCATCGTGCGCCGGTTCTCCATCACGTACGACACCCCGGACGGGTTGCGCAGGTTGTCCTCCAGCACCCGGAACGTGCCCTCTTCGTCGCGGACCAGGTCCACTCCGGACACGTGGATGCGCACGCCGTTCGGCGGGGTGATGCCGAAGGCCTCCCGGCGGAAGTGCTCGCACGAGGTGATCAGCCGCCGCGGCAGGACGCCGTCGCGCAGGATCTGCCGGTCGCCGTAGACGTCGGCGAGGAACGCCTCGAGCGCGCGGACGCGCTGGGCGACCCCGCGCTCGAGCTTCGTCCACTCGGCGGCCTGGATCACCCGCGGCACCAGGTCCAGCGGGAACGGCCGCTCCTGCCCGGACAGCGAGAACGTGATGCCCTGGTCGACCATCGCCCGGTCGAGGGCCTGGGAGCGGGACTGCAGGTCGTGCGCGTCGAGGGCGGCGATCGACTCGTAGAGCGCCCGGTACGGGCCGCGGACCGTGCCGTCGGCGGCGAACATCTCGTCGTAGGCGCCGGCGTGCGGCCGTTCCGGCGAGAGGTATCCCTCGAACCGGTCTCCCGGACGGGTGATCCGGCTGGTCGCCGCCTTCCTCGCGCGTCGACCGGAGGGGGGCAGCCGCGGCGGGGTGGCGTTCATGGTCGACATCCTTACCCACTCCCCGGGCCGGACGCGATACCCGGCGGTACGACGAGCGACGGTCTAAACATCGCCGTAACTTCACGGTGCTGTGCTTTGGTATGGATGAGTGGCAATATGCGTGCTCTCAGAACCTGAGAACTACGAGGAGTGACGACGTGGCCCGAGGAACCCAGCTCAAGGCGATCGCCCTGCTGCCTGCGTTCGCCCTGGTCGGCTTGACCGTGGCGTGCGGCGCGGGAGGGAGCGGCGCGGGCAACGTCGGCAGCAGCAGCTCTGCTCCTGCCGCGGGCACCGGAACGGGTGACGCGGGTGCGGTCGCCAAGGACGACGCGCTGGCCGCCATGGTGCCCGCCGACATCAAGGCCGACGGCAAGATCGTGGTCGGCCAGGACCAGAGCTACCCGCCGAACGAGTTCGTCGACAACGGCAAGCCGGCCGGCTTCGACGTCGACCTCGGCACCGCCATCGGCCAGGTGCTCGGCGTCCAGATGGACTTCCAGAACGCCGCCTTCGACGGCATCATCCCCGGCATCGGCGCCAAGAAGTACGAGCTGGCGATGTCGTCGTTCAGCATCAACGCGGAGCGGCTGCAGTCGGTCGACATGATCTCCTACTACAGCGCGGGCACCTCGCTGGCCGTGCTGAAGGGCAACCCGGACGGCCTGAAGGCCGACGACCTGTGCGGCAAGAAGGTCGCCGTCCAGAAGGGCACCACGCAGGTCGAGGACCTCGACAAGAAGAACGCCGCCTGCACCGGCGCGGGCAAGCCCGCGATCGAGGTCACCCAGCTGCAGGCCCAGACCGACGTCAACCTGGCCCTCACCGCCAAGCGCGTGCAGGGCGAGCTGGCCGACTCCCCGGTCATCGACTACGCGGTGAAGCAGACCAACGGCCAGCTCGAGTCGGTCGGCGCGCCGTACGACACGGCGCCGTACGGCATCGTGCTGCCGAAGAACAGCGGTGACTACGGCAAGGCCGTCCAGGGTGCGATCCAGAAGCTGATCGACAGCGGCGCGTACAAGAAGATCCTGGACAAGTGGGGTCTCAACGCCGCCGGCGCGGTCACCAAGTCGGAGATCAACCCGGCTTCCTGAGATAGGACGTAGTTCGTGAGTTCCTCCGAAGCGCCTCCCGGCGAGGCGCCGATCGAAGCCGAGCCCATCAAGGCCGTCCCGGTGCGCCACTACGGGCGCTGGGTGGCCGGGGTGATCATCCTCTTCCTGGCGTTCATCGTGATCCGCAGCGTGATCACGAACGACGCACTGCAGTGGCCGGTCGTCGGGGACTACCTCTTCGACGACCGGGTGCTGCGGGGCCTGCAGAACACCCTGATCCTGACCGTGATCTCGATGCTGATCGGGATCGTCGGCGGCATCCTGCTGGCCGTGATGCGGCTGTCCCCGAACCCGTTGACCTCGGGTGCGGCGGCCATCTACATCTGGCTGTTCCGCGGCACGCCGCTGATCACGCAGCTGGTGATCTGGAACTTCCTGGCGCTGGCCTACCCGCGCCTGGGCCTGGGCATCCCGTTCGGGCCGGAGTTCGTCAGCTGGGACACCAACCAGCTGATCACCCAGTTCACCGCGTCGCTGCTCGGCCTCGGGCTCAACGAAGCCGCGTACATGGCGGAAATCGTGCGCGGCGGCATCCAGTCGGTCGACTCCGGCCAGCTGGAGGCGGCGAGCGCGCTCGGCATGAGCCGGACGAAGACGCTGCGGCGGATCATCCTCCCGCAGGCGATGCGGGTGATCATCCCGCCGACCGGCAACGAGACGATCTCGATGCTGAAGACGACGTCGCTGGTCGTGGCCATCGGGTACTTCGAGCTGATGGTCGCGGTGCAGACCATCTACTCGCAGAACTACAAGACGGTCCCGCTGCTGATCACGGCGGCCGCCTGGTACCTGTTCATGACGTCGGTGCTGACGCTGGTCCAGATCCAGATCGAGAAGCGGTTCGCGCGCGGGACCTCGCGGGACGTGGTCCAGCGGCAGGGCTGGGCGTCGAGGATGTTCAGCCGGGGTGGAGGGAACGTCACATGACGCCCGTGGTGTCCGCGCAGCGGATCTGCAAGAGCTTCGGCAGCGTCGACGTCCTCAAGGGCATCGACCTCGAGGTGCACGAACGCGAGGTGCTCTGCCTGATCGGGCCGTCCGGCTCGGGCAAGTCGACGCTGCTGCGCTGCATCAACCACCTCGAGAAGATCGACGCCGGCCGGCTCTACGTCGACGGCGTGCTGGTCGGCTACCAGCAACGTGGCGACAAGCTGCACGAGCTGCGCGAGAAGGAGGTCGCGCTGCAGCGCAAGGACATCGGCATGGTGTTCCAGCGCTTCAACCTCTTCCCGCACATGACGGCGCTCGAGAACATCATGGAGGCGCCGATCCAGGTCCGGCGCGAGCCGAAGGCCCAGGTCCGGCAGCGTGCGCTCGAGCTGCTGGAGCGCGTCGGCCTCGCCGACAAGGCGAAGAACTACCCGGCGCAGCTGTCCGGCGGGCAGCAGCAGCGCGTCGCGATCGCCCGGGCGCTGGCGATGCAGCCGAAGCTGATGCTGTTCGACGAGCCGACGTCCGCGCTGGACCCGGAGCTCGTCGGCGACGTCCTGGGCGTGATGAAGCAGCTCGCCAAGGACGGCATGACCATGGTCGTCGTCACGCACGAGATGCAGTTCGCGCGCGAGGTGGCGGACAAGGTGCTGTTCATGGACGGCGGGGTCGTCGTCGAAGAAGGGCCGCCCGACCAGGTCATCGGGGAGCCGCGTGAAGAGCGGACGAAGGCGTTCCTCGCCCGGGTGCTCAACCCGAACGCCTGACGAAACCCGTTCGGATTCGCTAGTTTGAAAGCGGGTGAGGGAGGGGGCGGGGACTTTTGTCGACCGAAAGCGCGCTGCCCCCTCTCGACCCGTTCGCGGGCATTCCCGACCGCCGCTACGAGGTCAAGGCCTCCGAGCTGCTGAAACCCGGCAACGCGGGCCTGATGCGCTGGCGGCGTCAGGCCACCAACGCCCCGATCGTCTACGTCGAGGACGCCTACATCACCGGGACGCTGGACCTGCGGGCCGCGGACCTGAAGTACCTGTTCCGGTTCGAGCGCTGCCGGTTCGAGCAGCCGCCGGACGTGCGCGAGGCGAACCTGCTCGGGCTGGTGTTCCGCAAGTGCTGGCTGCCCGGGCTCAAGGCCCGCAACATGCGCAGCCGCAACGACGTCCGGCTGATCCGCAGCGTCGTCCAGGTCGACGGCGATCGGCGGGAGATCGAAGAGACGACCGTCCAGCGCGGCGACGACCGCGAGCGCGGCATGCCGAACGCCGCGGTCAACCTGACCGATGCGGTGATCGAAGGCTCGATGGTGCTCACCCGCACGGTGATCTCGCACCCGCACGGCAAGGCGATCCAGGCAGACCGGCTGGTGCTGACCGGCGCGTTGCTGGCCTACCGGATGGTCGCGAACGGCGAAGTCCGGCTCCCCGGCGTCCGGACCGGCGGTAACGTCAACTTCTCGGGCGCCACGCTGAACAACCCGGACGGCTTCGCGCTCAACGGCAACGGCCTGCACATCGGCGGCAGCCTGCTGTGCGAAGTCGACAACTACGGGCCCGCCAGCCAACGGAAGCGCTTCTCCGCCACCGGGATCATGTACCTGCCGAGCGCCACCGTGGACAGCGACATCTCGCTGCGCGAGGCCAAGCTGACGGTGTCCCAGCACGGCCCGATCGCGGTCGACGCGTGGAAGTCCAACGACCCGTACATCGACCCGCGGCCGGCGCTGGTCGCCGACCGGATGCGCGTCGACGGCAACGTCGAGCTGTCGGACGGCCTGCAGGCGCTGGGCACGCTGCGCATGGTCAACGCCCGCATCGGCGGCTCGCTGCGCCTGGCGGGTGCCGAGATCCGCGTCGAGCGCGGCAAGACGGTGCCGTACTACGACCGCGCGCTGCACCTGGACGGCACCGAGATCGGCGGCGACATCGAGGCGACGAGCCTGCGCGTGCCGACCGGCCAGCTGCGCCTGGCCGACGTCACCGTCGGCGGCAACTTCCTGGCCTGGAACTCGATGTTCCGCCACCCCGGCCGGGACGTCTTCTCGGCCCGGCGCTCGAAGATCGCGGGCAACTTCCAGCTCACCGACGCCACCATCCACGGCACGCTGCGCCTGCAGGGCGTGGACGTCGGCGGCTCGATCAACCTGGCGGGCACCCGGTTGACGGACCCGGGCCGCCGCGCGACCAGCAGTTATTCGCTCGACGTCCGCACGGGCCGCGTCGGCCGCGACCTGACGCTCCGGGACAACAACGGCCGCCCGTTCGTGGCCGAAGGCGGCGTCAACCTCGACGGCGCCCAGGTCGCCCGCCGCGTGGACCTGCGCGGTTCCCAGCTCGGGTCGCTGCCCCCGTTCGGCGTGGCCCTGGACGCGGGCGACGTCGCCTCGGACGAGTTCATCCTGACGCCGAGTTCGCCACCGGCCGGCCGCGTGGTGCTGAGGCGAGCCCACTGCGGAACGTTGAGCGACAACAACCAGTTCTGGGCGGCGTCCGACGGCATCGAGCTGGAGGACTTCCGCTACGACGCGTTGAAGAAGGGGATCCCCCTCGACGACGACAAGGCCCTCGACGAGCGCATCGAGCTCCTGCGCAGCGCGATGCGCGGCTACCGGCCGGGCCCGTACGACCAGCTCGCGCAGATGCTGCGCGCGGCGGGAAACGAAGAGCACGCGTCGACGGTGGCGTTGCGCAAGCAGCAGTTCCGCTACGAGGCATTGGCCCGCGGCTTCAAGTTCTTCGGCCCCGGTGTGCGGCTGTGGAGCTGGCTCCAGCGTTCGATGGTCGGGTACGGCTACCGCCCGGTCCGAGCGCTCGGCTGGCTGCTCACGCTGCTGGTGCTGGGCAGCCTGTGGTTCGGCTTGGGCACGGACGACTGCATCCACGACAAGTCGGGCCGGGTGGTGGCCAACGGCGAGCGCTGCGTGGTGAACCAGCAGGACACCGGGCTGCAGTGGAACCCGGTGATCTACACGGCGGACCTGCTGGTCCCGATCGTCGACTTCGGCAACAAGTCCAGGTGGTACATGCACGGCCCGGACAATTGGGTAGCGGCAGGCTTCACGGCGTCCGGCTGGATCTTGGCAACCACCGTGGCGGCCGGCGTGAGCCGCATGCTGCGCCGGGACAACTGAGCCCCCGGGCCACCAGCCGCCCAAACCAGCCCCGCCCTCTCCGGGGGCGTCCCCAGGTCCGGTTTATCGGCGGGCTCTGACAAGACCGGCCGTAACAGCGTTTTCGGTCCCGGCTCGTTTCCCTGACGCCGGTCTCTGACATACCCTCGGTATGTTCCCTCAACGTGGAGGTCCAGGTGCACGCACCGAACGCCACCGGCCGGATCGAGATCGATGCGGCTCCCGAGGCCGTCTACTCCCTGGTCAGCGACCCCGGGCAGCTCGCCGGCCTCGCCGAGGAGTACGCCGGGCACCGGTGGGTCGGTGGCGCCGGCGGGCCCGCCGTCGGGGCCAAGTTCCGCGGTCGCAACCAGCGCGGGTTCCGGCGGTGGAGCACCCTCTCCACCATCACCGACGCCGATCCCGGGCGCCGGTTCGGCTTCGAGGTCACCTCCGTGGCCGGGCTGCCCGTCGCGCGCTGGCAGTACGACTTCGAGCCCGCTCGCGATGGCTGCGTCGTCGTCGAAAGCATGTGGGAGCGACGGCCGGCGTGGTTCAAGGTGGCGAGCTCGACCGTCACCGGGGTCTGGGACCGGGAGCAAACCAACGCCGCCAACATCGCCGCCACCCTGGCCCGGCTGAAGCGGGCCGCCGAAGCTAGTCGATGAAGCGGGACCAGAACGGGATGTAACGCGGGCCGTCCGGTGGGGCCGTGCTGATGCCGCCCGTCGCGAACTCGCGGTGCAGGTAATCGCGCAGGTCGGAGCCGTAAACGATGATGTCCGTCTGGTACACCGACAGCACCGGGTAGCCCACCGTGCCCGGCAGGCCGGGCAGGTAGCGGTGCCCGCACACCGGCACCAGCTGCGGCACGTCGGCCAGCCGCCGGCGGGCCTCGCGGACCGCGTCCTCCGGGCCGACCGGGCGCGTGCCCCAGTCCGGCAGCCAGAAACCGTTGTGCTCGACGTCGTACAGCACGCCGTCGACCGGCCATGCCAAACGTTTGCGCAGTTGCTCGGCGTTGCCGCAGCGCCAGTCGGGCCAGCGGTCGCCGATCGGGACGCCCGCGGACAGGAACGTCCGGTGGTCCTCGGCGAAGCGGAAGCCGAACCGGCGCTCGACGTCGTCGAGCTCGGTTTCGCTCAGCCCGGGACGCACGGGTTCCCGGAGGTTCTCCTGCAGGTGCCGCGCCTCCTCCGGAGTGAGGGCGCCGGCCGGTTGGACGGGGGTCATGGCCCGAGCCTAAGCGGCGGCTCACCCGCCCGCGCGTCCTTTTTCGTGCCGACCTGGGGACCCACGGCCGGGTGAGTTTGTTCTCTCATCGGGGCGGATCGCGGAACAGAGCGTGAGCGCGTGTAGTTCACTCATGCCGTGACTTCTCCACGACCGCAGAGCCGCGTGCGTGCTCCCGAGCTGCGCGGCGACGTCTGGCTGAACACCGGCGACCGCCCCCTCACCCTCGCCGAACTGCGCGGGCGCATCGTCCTGCTGGACTTCTGGACCAGCGGCTGCATCAACTGCCTCCACGTGCTGGATGAACTGCGCCCGCTGGAGGCCGAGTTCGCGGACGTGCTGGTCACCATCGGTGTCCACTCGCCGAAGTTCCTGCACGAGGGCGAGCGCGCCTCGATCGAAGCCGCGGTCCGGCGCTACGACGTGCACCACCCGGTGGTCAACGACCCCAAGATGGAGCTGTGGTCGCAGTACGCGGTCCGCGCGTGGCCGACGCTCGTCGTCGTCGACCCCGAGGGGTACGTCGTGCACGTCGCCGCGGGCGAAGGGCACGAAGAGGCGCTTCGCCGCGTCATCGCCGACCTCGTGACGAAGCACGAAGCGAAGGGGACGCTGCGGCGCGGCGGCAGCCCGTACGTGCCGGTCGAGGAGCAGCCCGGCGAGCTGCGGTTCCCGAGCAAGGCCGTCGCCACCGCCGAAGGGCGCGTCCTGGTCGCCGACACCGGGCACCACGCGATCGTCGAGTTCGCTTCGGACGGCGAGACCGTCATCCGCCGCTTCGGCAGCGGGGCCCGCGGTGGCCAGGACGGTCCGTTCGACATCGCGACCTTCACCGAGCCGTCGGGCATCGCGCTCCTGCCGTACGACGTCGCCGAGCGCGTCGGCTACCACGCCGTCGTCGCCGACACGGCCGGCCACCGGCTGCGCGGCCTCGACCTGATCACCGGCGAGGTGACGACGGTCGCCGGCACCGGCGCCCAGTGGCGCAGCGGACCGGACTCGGGCAAAGCCGTCACGGTCGACCTCACGAGCCCGTGGGACGTCGCCTGGTGGGGCCCGGCCGGCGGGGTGGTCGTCGCCATGGCGGGCAACCACACGCTGAGCGTGTTCGACCCGGTCGGCGGCACGATCCGCCGCTTCGCCGGCACGACCGTCGAAGGCCTGCGCGACGGCGACGTCGGCGAAGCGTTCTTCGCGCAGACGTCCGGCCTGGCCGTGGACGGCGACAAGCTGTGGCTGGTCGACGCGGAGACGTCGGCGCTGCGCTGGATCGAGCCCGACGGCGAGACGTTCACCGTGCAGACGGCGATCGGCGTCGACCTGTTCTCCTTCGGTCACACCGACGGCCCGGCCGACAAAGCGCTGCTCCAGCACCCGCTGGGCTTGGCGGTGCTGCCCGGCGACAAGATCGCGATCGCCGACACCTACAACGGCGCGGTCCGCCGCTTCGACGTCTTCACCCGCGAGGTGACCACGATCGCCACCGGGCTCGCCGAGCCCCAGGGGCTGCTGCTGCACGACGGCGAGCTGCTGGTCGTCGAGTCCGCGGGCAACCGCCTCGGCCCGCTGCCGGCCGCCGAGCCGACGGTCGTCACCGGTGACGCGCACGCGGTCCGCCGCCCGCCAACGGTGCTCGCCCCGGGCGAGATCGACTTCTCGGTGGTGTTCACGGCCCCGCCCGGCGAGAAGCTGGACGACCGTTTCGGCCCGTCGACGCGGCTGGAGATCAGCGCTTCTCCGCCATCGCTGCTGGCCGACGGCGGCGGGACGGGGACGGATCTGAACCGCAAGATCCGCCTGGCCCCGGGCGTCACGGAGGGCGTGCTGCAGGTCGTGGCGCAGGCCGCGAGCTGCGACGACGGTGGCGAGCACCCCGCGTGCCGGATCACCCGCCAGGACTGGGGCGTCCCGATCCGCATCGAGGACGGCGGCGTCAGCGAATTGAGCCTGGTCATGGCCGGTACGCCCGCGACCGGCGGGTAACATGCAGGCCGTGTCTGACGGGCCGAAACTCGAAATCCAGATGCTGCACGACCGGGTACTCGTGCGGCTGTCGCCGGAAGAGGGAGAGCGCCGCAGCAGCGGCGGCATCGTGATCCCCGCAACGGCGCAGGTCGCGCGCCGCCTCGCGTGGGGTGATGTACTGGGCGTAGGCAACAGCGTGCGAAACGTCAAGACCGGCGACCGCGTGCTCTTCAACCCGGAGGACCAGCTCGAGGTCGAGATCCAGGGTGAGGGGCACCTGGTGATGCGCGAACGCGACATCCACGCGGTGGCGACCGAGCGCACCGAGCACGGGACGGGGCTCTACCTGTAGGTCGGGTCCCGCGAAAGGCAGGCGCGTGGCAGACGAAGAGGTAAGCGAGGGCGCGGAGATCCGCAAGCTCGCCACCGAGGGGGCGACTGCGGAGTCGCCGGCCACGGCCGCCGAGCCGGGGCCCGCGGACGCCGCCGGACCGCCCGCGACTGACGCCGCGCCGACTGCGGCTGAGCTCGCGCCTGCGCCTGGTGAGCTGCCGGCCGCGGCTGAGCCGGAGCTGGCGCCCGCGGAGGCCGCCGAGCCGAGGCCTGCGCCTGGCGAGCCGCTGACCGCGGCCGAGCCGGAACCGGAGGGTGCCGAGCGGCCCGTCGCCGTTGAGCTGCCAGGTGTCGCCGCGGCTGGGGCGCCTGCGCCGGCCGCCGAGCCCGAGACCGCTCAACCACCTGCGCCTACCGCCGTTGAGTCGCCGGTGGCCGGGTCGGGCGGGGAGCCGGTCGATCCAGCGCCTGAGTGGCCCACTGCCGTCGAGGTGCCCGCGGTTGCCGCCGAGGCGCCGACCGCGGTCGGGGTGATTGCCGCGCCCACGACCGAAGTCGTTCCTGCTTGGCCTCCTGTTGTCCCCGCGCCGGCTCCTGACAATGGCGGGACCGATCTCTTCTCCGATGATCTGCTCGGCGAGCTCCTCGAGACCCCCGCGCCGCCGCCGGTTCCCGATACTCCCGCCCGGAAGCTGCGCAAGGGTGTTGCCCGGACCATGATGACCATCGGGCTCGCCCTCGGGCTCTTCGTCATCCTCTACGCCATCGATCTCGCCGTCAGCGCCGGGGACGTTCCGCGCGGGGTCACCGTGGCCGGGATCGACGTTGGCGGGCTCAGCCATGCCGAGGCCGAGGCCAAGCTGCGGAAGGAGCTCGAACCGCGGCTGATTCGGCCCGTCGTCGTGCACGGCGGGGATGTTCAAGGCGAACTCGTGCCCTCGCAGTCCGGGCTGGGGCTCGACTGGCCGAACACCCTGGGGCTCGCCGGGCACCAGCCGCTCAGTCCGATCACGCGGATCATGTCCTTCTTCACCAGCCGCGAGGTCGGGGTCGCCACGCGCACCGACCAGAACCGGATCGCCGAGGCCGTTCGGGAGCTGGCCGAGGGCAAGCTGAACCACCCCGCCACCGAAGGCTCGGTCGGGTTCACCCCCATCGAGGGCAGCGACGGCGGGGTCAGCGCCCACCCCATCCTCCCGCGGCAGGGGCAGCAGCTCACCGATCTGGCCGGGGCCGTGCACACCGTCACCGATCACTGGCTCGACCGCGGCGGGGTCACGCTCGCCATGGCGATCACGCCCGTGCGCGCGACCGCCGCCGGGGTGCAGGCCGCCTGTCAGCAGATCGTTGTCCCCGCCGTCGCGAAGCCCGTCGTCGTGCACGGCGAGGGCAAGGACGTTCCGCTCAAGCCCGCCACTATCGCGTCGTCGTTCCAGTTCGCCGCCGTCGAAGGCGGGGCCGTGGAAGTCCGCATCGACCAGGGCAAGCTGCAGGCCGCACTCAAGGACCCGCTCGCGAGCACCGAGACCGACGGCAAGGACGCGCAGATCGTCTTCACCGGCGACCAGCCGACCGTCGAGCCCTCCGAGGACGCCCGCAAGGTGGACTGGGAGAAGACCTTCCTCCCCCTCATCGACGTGCTCAAGAAGACCGACGGCCGAGACCTGCCCGTCGTCTACAGCGCGTCGACACCCAGCGTGACCACCGACGCCGCCAGCGCGCTCGGCATCAAGGAGGTCATCGGCGAGTTCACCACCGGTGGCCTGACCGGCCCGGCCGAGACGAACAACCGGACGCTCGCCGCGCGCGTGTCCGGCACGATCGTCAAGCCCGGCGAGACGTTCAGCCTCGGCGGCCGCTCCGGCCCGCGCACCGCGGACGCCGGCTACGTGCCCGCCCCGGTCGACGAGGACGGCACCGGCCCGGACGTGGTCGGCGGCGGCGTCTCCCAGCTGGCGTCCACTTTGTACAACGCCGCCTACCTCGCCGGCCTGACCGACGCCGGCCACCTCGAGCACGACCACTACCTCGACCGCTACCCCGTCGGGCGCGACGCCAAGGCCGTCAACGCCGACGGCAGCCCCGTCGAGCTCAAGCTCACCAACGATGCGACGACCGGCATCGCCGTCCAGGCCACCGTCTCCGGCGGCTCGGTGACCGTCCGGATCTGGGGCACCCGGCACTTCCGCGTCGAGGGCCAAACCGGCGCGCAGACCCCCGGCGACCCGCCGCCCATCCAGTTCGGCTCCGGTGGGGCGGCCGCGTGCCAGCCGTCGATCGGCTCGTCCGGTTTCAGCGTCACCGACACGCGCGTGCTCTACGACCTCGCGAGCGGCACCGAGCTCCGGCGGACGTCGCACACGGCCACCTACGGCCCGCGTCCGACCATCCTTTGTTGAGTTGTCAGCGAAGGACCATGCACCCCGCCTCCTCGAAGTCGCGCAGCCACGCAGGCTCTCGCAGCTGCTTGTTCCACCGGAGATCCAGTTTGTCCAATTTGGACAGCCGGGCGAGCGACGCCGGCAACGTCGTCAACGCGTTCTCCCGCAGGTCCAGCTGACGCAGCTCGCTCAGCAAGCCGATCGACGACGGCAGGGACGTGAGCCGGTTGCCGCGTAAATGCAGCTCCCGCAACGCACCCAGCGCGCCGATCGACTCGGGCAGCGAGGTCAGCTCGTTGCGGTACAGCCGGAGCTCGCGCAGCGCCGCGAACCCCGAAAGGTCCGACGGCAACGACGTGAGCCGGTTGTCCGTGCACCCCAGGTACCGCAGCTTCCCCAGCCCGCACCAGGCGTCCGGGAACTTCGTCAGCCGGTTGTCGCTGACGTACAGGTACTCGGTGAGCCCGGCCAGCTCGCCCAGCTCGCCGGGCAACGACTCGAACCGGTTGTGCGCCAGGTCGAGCGTGTGCAACGACGTCAGCGCCGAAATTCCCGGCGGCAGCACCGAAATCCGGTTCGCCGCCAGGTTCAGCACGCGCAACGACGTCAGCGACCACAGCGACGCGGGTACCTCCGAGATCGCGTTCTGGTACAGATCGAGCCGCGTGACATCGGGTGGAAGCAACGGCACCGACGTCAGCCCCTGATCGCTCAGCTCCACTGACGTCATGACGATCTCCGGGTCAACGGCAGCAGCGCCCACGTCGATGCGTCGTCCGGAGTGGACACCTGGATCCGCAGGCCCGGCGCCTCCGACACGGCCAGCTCGGTCAGCCGGAGGCGCATCCGGCCCGCCCGCGGGTGCTGGAACTCCCGCAACCGCGGCCGCGGTTCCGCGACCTCGTGCCGCGCCCACAGCTCCGCGAATTCGGGGCTCAGCTCCGCCAGCCGCCGGATGTCCTCGTCCCACGACGGGTCACCGACGTGCCTGCCGTACTCGGCCCGCATCCGCGCGACCATGTGCGGGACCTCCTCGTCGTAGTTCAGCAGCATCCGCCGCGCGTTCGGCTCGGTCACGCAGCACCACAGCAGGTTCTTGTGCAGGCACGGCAGGCTGTGCCACTCCCAGAACAGCTCCTCCTGCGCCGCGTTCGACGCGAGGATGTCGAACCGGCCGTTGATCACCGTGGCCGGCAGCGGATCGAGCGCGCGCAGCACCTCGCGCACCGCGTCCGGCACGACCTCGACCGACGACGGCAGCCGCGAGGGTGTCAGCTCCGCCAGCCGGTACAGGTGCTCCCGCTCGGGGTGGTCCATCCGCAGCGTGCGCGCCACCGCGTCGAGCACCTGCGAGCTCGCGTTGATCGGCCGCCCCTGCTCGAGCCACGTGTACCAGGTGACGCCGACGCCGGCGAGCAGCGCGACCTCCTCCCGCCGCAGCCCGCTGGTGCGGCGGCGCACCCCGGGCGGCAGCCCGACCTCCTCCGGGCCGATCCGCGCCCGGCACGCCTTGAGGAACTGGCCGAGTTCCTCCCGGCGGCTGGTGTGGACCTGCGTTGACGTCATACCGAGCATGGTGCCGGAGGGGTACGACAATTTTCGCCGAAGCGGGTGCTGTCGGTACCAGCATCAGCAGGCTCTCTCCGCCCGCAACCGAAGAACCCCAAGGTCAGAGCCATGACTCTGACCACCGAAGCCCCGGCCATCCCGGACCGGGCCGCGCGGCCGTGGTTCATGCTGGCCGTCCTGCTGCTCGGCCAGTTCATGGCGCTGCTCGACGTCACCGTCGTGAACGTCGCCATGACCGACATCCGCACCGACCTGCACGCCTCCGGCGCCGCGCTGCAGCTCGTCGTTTCCGGCTACACCGTGGGCTACGCGATGCTCCTGATCACCGGCGCCCGCCTCGGCGAGCTGTTCGGGCGGCGACGGCTGTTCGTCACCGGCGTCGTCGCCTTCACCGTCTGTTCGCTGCTCTGCGGGTTCGCGCCGGACCCGGTCACGCTGATCGTCGCGCGGATCGCCCAGGGCGCCGGCGCGGCGCTGATGATGCCGCAGGTCATCAGCGTCATCCAGGCGCAGTTCAGCGGCGCCGCGCGGGCCAAGGCGCTCAGCGCGTACACCGCGGTCATCTCGGTCGCGTTCGTGTCCGGCCAGGTGCTCGGTGGCGTGCTCGTCGGCGCGGACCTCTTCGGCGCGGGCTGGCGCCCCATCTTCCTGGTGAACGTGCCGATCGGGGTGCTCGTCGCCGCGCTCGCCGTGCGTCTCGTACCCGGCGGGGCGGCGAAAGCGGGCCGCCGGCTCGACCTCGCCGGCCTGGCCCTCGCCGTGCCCGCGGTGGTGCTCGTCGTCCTGCCCCTCGTCCTCGGGCACGAAACCGGCTGGCCGGTGTGGACGTTCCTCTCGCTCGCGGCGGGCGCCCTGCTGGCGGTGCTGTTCGTGGTCGTGGAACGACGGGTGCGCGACCCGCTCGTCAACCTCGGCGTCCTCAAGATCCGCGGGGTCGCACCGGGACTGGCCGCGCTGGCCACCGGCGTGGCGTCCTACGGCGGTTTCCTGTTCTGCGTGGCCTTGCACCTGCAGGCCGGCCTCGGGGAGACGGCGCTGGCGGCCGGGCTCACCATGGCGCCCGGCGGCGTGGTCTTCGGCATCTGCGGGTTCTTCTGGCACAAGCTGCCCGAACGCGTCCACGCGGCACTGACGCCGTGCGGCTACGCGGGGTCCGCGGCCGCCTACGCGTTGCTCGGGTTCAGCCTGAAGGACGGCGGAAAGGGTGGTGCGCTGTTCTTCGCCGCGCTCCTGCTGTTCGGCCTCTCCATGGGTCTGGCGTTCGGGTCGCTGATGGCGCACGCGCTGACCCACGTCCCGCTCGAAAGCGCGGCCGACGCGAGCGGCCTGCTCACGACGACGTTGCAGCTCGGCCAGGTGGTCGGCGTCGCGACGTTCGGGAGCCTCTTCCTGACGCTCGCCGCCAAGTCGTCCGCGCACGCCATCACCACGACGATGACCTGGGCCGCGGCTCTGCTGCTGGTGGGCGTCGGGTTCGCCGTCGCGCTCGCCCGCGCGTCGGCCCGGCGGTAGCCACGAAAAAAGGCCCGGCCGGTTCACCCGAAGGTGTACCGGCCGGGCCGAAAGCCGAAAGCGTTACCTCGTTACCCCGCGACGGCCGTAGGCACCCGCGGCGATGCTGACACCGATCGCGGCCAGCACGACCTGGGTGAGGATCTCCAGCCAGTCGATGCCGTTCGTGTCGGCGTAGCCCAGCCCACGGGCGATGGCCGTACCGATGAAGGCGGCGATGATACCGATCACGATGGTCAGCCAGATCGGGATGTTCTGCTTGCCGGGAGCGACCAGCCGGCCCAGAACGCCGATGATCAGCCCGACGATGATGGCGCTGATGATGCCGGCGACAGTCATCACTTTCTCCTCTCGGTGATCGCGGGTCCGGCCACTCGGTCCCGCGAACTCGCAGACGGAATTCCCCGGCTTCCCGACCCCGAAACGCGAAGGGCCCCTTCCCGGGTGGGAAGGGGCCCTTCGGCGGAACGCGTTGATCAGAACGCGGCTTCGTCGATCTCCATGAGCGCGTTGTCGGCGGCCTCCACGATGGCGCGGCGGGCGGTCAGCTCCGGCAGCACCTGCTTCGAGAAGAACGAGGCCACGGCGATCTTGCCCTCGTAGAACGGGACGTCCTTGGCGGACGCGCCCGCGTCGAGCTTGCCGATGGCGACCTCGGCGTGCTTGAGCAGCTGCCAGCCGATGAGCAGGTCACCGACCGACATCAGCAGGCGGACCGTGTGCTGGCCGACCTTGTTGATGCTCTGCGGGTCATTCTGCGACGCGGTCAGGTAGCCGATCAGCGAGCCGAGCATGCCCTGGGTGTCCTCGAGGGCCTGCTTGAGCAGCGCGCGCTCGTTCTTGAGCCGGCCGTTGCCCGCCTCGGACTCGATGAACTTGGTGATCTCGCCGGCCACAAAGGCCAGCGACTGGCCCTTGTCGCGGACGATCTTCCGGAAGAAGAAGTCCAGCGACTGGATGGCCGTGGTGCCCTCGTACAGCGAGTCGATCTTGGCGTCGCGGATGTACTGCTCGATCGGGTAGTCCTGCAGGAAGCCGGAGCCGCCCAGCGTCTGCAGCGACTGCACGAGCTGCTCGGTGGCGCGCTCGGAGCCGACGCCCTTGACGATCGGCAGCAGCAGGTCGTTGACGCCGTGCGCGAGCTTCTGGTCGCCCTCGCCGGTCCACAGCTGGTCCTGGAAGGAAGCGGTGTAGAGGTACACCGCGCGCAGGCCCTCGGCGTACGCCTTCTGCAGCATCAGCGAGCGGCGGACGTCCGGGTGGTGCGTGATGGTGACGCGCGGGGCGGTCTTGTTCAGCATGTTCGGCAGGTCGGCGCCCTGGACGCGCTCCTTGGCGTACTCGAGCGCGTTGAGGTAACCCGTCGACAGCGTCGCGATGGCCTTCGTGCCGACCATCATCCGGGCGTACTCGATGACCTGGAACATCTGCGCGATGCCGTCGTGCACCTCGCCGAGCAGCCAGCCCTTGGCCGGGGTGCCGTGCTGGCCGAAGGTCAGCTCGCAGGTCGTCGAGGCCTTGATGCCCATCTTGTGCTCGACGCCGGTGACGAAGGCGCCGTTGCGCTCGCCCAGCTCACCGGTCTTGGTGTCGAAGTGGAACTTCGGCACGAGGAACAGCGACAGGCCCTTGGTGCCCGGCTTGGTCTCGATGCCCGGGCCCTCGGGGCGGGCCAGCACGAGGTGCATGATGTTTTCGCTCATGTCGTGCTCGGCGGAGGTGATGAACCGCTTCACGCCGTCGATGTGCCAGGAGCCGTCCTCCTGCTTGGTGGCCTTGGTGCGGCCCGCGCCGACGTCGGAGCCGGCGTCCGGCTCGGTCAGCACCATGGTGGCGCCCCAGGCCCGGTCGATCATGATCTGGGCCCAGTGCTTCTGCTCTTCGGTGCCGTTCTTGTCGACGATCATGGCGAAGTTCGGGCCCGCCATGTACATGAACAGCGGGGCGTTCGCGCCGAGGATGAGCTCGGACGCCGCCCACTGCACCGTCGGGGGGAGACCGAAGCCGCCGAGGTCGTTGGTCAGGCCGAGCCGCCACCATTCGCCCTCGATGAGCTGCTGGTAGCTCTTCTTGAAGGACTCGGGGATCTTGACGCTGAACGTCTTCGGGTCGTACACGGGCGGGTTGCGGTCGGCGTCGGCGAAGGACTCGGCGAGCGGGCCGGTCGCGAGCTTGTTCAGCTCGGACAGCACCCCGCGGGCGGTCTCTTCGTCGGATTCGGCGAGCACACCCTTGCCCAGGCGCTCCTGCACGCCGAGTACCTCGAAGAGGTTGAACTCCAGGTCTCGGACGTTGCTCTTGTAGTGGCCCATGTCGTCACTCCAATGTGTTCGGCTCCCCGGCCGGGCACATGTTCGCCTTACTCGCCGGTAACTTCAGGATATTACCTGCGGGTAACCAGGGCAAGCAGATCCGCACTTCCGAGTATCGGAAATCCACTCGAATGTTGTCTTCTTCCTGGGGATGAGACGTCAGCGGTGGCCCGGGATCGCCGTTGTGTCCGCCGTCACCGGGACGTAGCCGTCTTCGGGCCGGGCGATCAGGATCCCGCTGCGGAAGGCGATCGTCACGGCATGTGTCCGGTCCCGGGCGGAAAGCTTGCGCAGGATGCTCTTCACGTGGGTCCGGACGGTTTCGACGGACAGGAACAGCAGCTTCGCGATCGCCGAGTTTTCGAGCCCTTCGGCGACCAGCTGGAGGACTTGGTACTCGCGCCTGGACAGCGGCATCCCGCCGCGCGGCGACGGCGGGCTGTCGTGGGCGAGGTCGCCCTTCGGGGCGGTCGTGCGCTTCGGCCGGGCGGTCAGGGCGGCCAGCGCCGGGTCGATGTAACGGCGTTCGCTGTGTGCCCGCCGGATCGCTTCGGCGAGCCGGCGTGAGTCGATCGACCGCGGCACGATCGCGTGCGCGCCCGCGGCGATCGCGGCGGCGAGGTACTGCTGGGTGCGATTCGTGTCACGGATCAGGGTGACCAGGATCAGCGCCGGGTCGCCGGCGTTGAGCAGTTTGGTCAGGTGGCAGTTGGGGTCCAAAGCCGAGTCCAGGACGACGACGTCCGGTTTGACCTGTTCGCAGAGCTGCAGGGCGGCGTGGTGGCTGGCGGCCTGTCCGGCCCAGTGCAACCCCTGGCTGCGGTGCACGAGCGCGGCGAGACCGTCGCGGAAGATGGGCACCGGATCGACGACCGCCACGCCGAGGCTGCGCGCGCCTGGTCCGGCGGGCCCCGCGGGCCTGCGGGTGGGCTCGATGCCGTGCATCGCGGGCCTCCGTCTCTGCGCCGTCGCTCCTGGGACGCCTCCCGGCGCCGCCCGGTCCCCCTGCCAGGACCGGTCAGAAGTGACTCCTCCTGCTTGGTACGAGTCGCGATTGCGCAGCTCATGACGCCAAATCCCCCTCATGGCCCAATCCGCCGGTCACAGCAAACTTTCCGTAGAAGACGATCTTGGAGAGCTGGCTCGGCCGGGCGGGAAGGGGCCTGAAGGGGCAGTCGGCGCTACTGAGGGTGGCCCGCAGTCCGTTCAACGATTTCGACAGTCTTCGGATGCGGTCCGAAGCAGGGCGAACTCGGCCGCTAGGCCGGCCGGTGTCCAGTGCGCGTTGAGCCCGCTCGGGTTGGGAAGCACCCACACCCGGGTGTCACCTACCCGGTGCTCCTGACGGCCGACGCGCGCCTTCGGGAAGCCGAATGCGGTCCGGTAGGCGGTGATCCCGACGACGGCCAGCCACCGCGGCCGGTACTCGAGGACTTTGGCTGTCAAGATCTGCCCGCCTTCGCGGAGCTCGTCGTCGGTGAGCTCGTCGGCGCGGGCGGTGGTCCGGGCGACGACGTTGGTGATGCCGAGGCGGAGTTCGAGGAGCCGGTCCTGCTCGCTGGGTGCGTAGAGCCGCGGGGTGAAGCCGCCGCCGTGGAGGGCGGGCCAGAAGCGGTTGCCGGGGCGGGCGAAGTGCTGGCCGAGGGCGCCGGAGTAGAGGCCGGGGTTGATGCCGCAGAAGAGGACGTCGAGGTCCGGGGCGATGACGTCGGGGATGGTGGCGTTGTGCGCCGCGGCCAGCTGGTCCTTCGTGGGTCGGGTGCTCACGGATCCAGTTTCCGGCACGCTCGGGACGTGGAGGTCACCGCGGACGGCACGCCCTGCTGACCTCGGCTGACTTCGTCTTCGGCGGCCGGCTTCCCGCCCATCGGCACTGCCCGCCGTCGCGGGGGGTAGCGGATTCGGTACTGACCTGCGTAACCTGTGTGATCTCCCGCACAGCGCCGTACCGAGGAGGATTTCGTGCAGCTTCCGATCGTCCTCGGGCTGGTCGCGCTGGTCCTGGCCGTCGCCGCGCTCGTCGTCGTCCTGGAAGACCGGCGGGCCGCCAAGCGGGCCGCCCTGCAGCGGAAAGCTCGGCTAGCGCGTCTCGGCGAGGTGGACCCGCTCGCTCCGGGCCGGCTGCACGTCGACCGTTGAACGCAGGAGCGTCAGCAGCAACGCCCCGAACACCCAGCCGACGACCGCGCCGAGCGTGTTGTTCATGAGGTCGTCGACGTCGAAGATGCGGTAGACATACGGTGCCGTGCCGAAGTTCGCCGTGAGCTGCGTGACCTCGATGAACAGGGACGCCGCGAAGCCGATCAGCGCGGTGCCGGTCAGGCCTCGGCGCCAGAGGATCCGCGCGAACACCCCGAGCGGGACGAACAGCAGCACGTTCAAGCACGCCTGCTGGAACGTCTGCGTCGTGAACCACTCCCCGCCGTGCTTGAGCAGCTCCGTGTGGATGTCGGCGATCCACTGGAACGGGTGCAGCTGCACGGTCTGCGTCAGCCGGCGCGTGCCGGGCCCGGGCAGCGGGAGGAAGACGACCGCGAGCGTCATGCAGCCGTAGAGCAGCACCGCCGCCGTGGTCGCCAGCCCGCGCGGGCGCAGGCGGCCGTGGTGGGCGAGCTGGGTGATCAGCTGCGGCACGAGGACCACGGCCCACAGCGCGAGGAACCCGATGAAGCCGTACTGCAGGGCTGTGAGCTGTGCGTTCGTCATGCCACCGACGTTATGGATCTTGCCGCCGGTGCCGCTTCGGTCGATGAGCCCGCGCTCCTCGGCCACTCGGCCGACCTGTCCGGAGCCGATCGGCGGGCCGCGGGTGACCGATCTCATGTCGGCGTAACCGGATGCGCCTTGCGCCGATACGGGAATGGGCATGACGCTCGGCGCGTCGGACTCTTTGCAGGCAACGAAAGGAACCCCCATGGCACCGGTCCGGGTCGGCATCGTCGGGCTCAGCGCGAACGGCGGCTGGGCCGCGACCGCGCACGTGCCCGCGCTGGCCGCGGTGGACGGCTACGAACTCCGCGCGCTCGCCGGCAGCACCACCGAGTCCGCGCGGGTGGCCGGGGAGAAGTACGGCGTGCCGCTGACCTTCGGTGACGCCGGGGAGCTCGCCCGGCATCCGGAGGTCGACCTCGTCGTGGTCGCCGTGAAGGTGCCGGAGCACCGGGCGCTCATCGAGCCGGCGCTCGCCGCGGGCAAGCAGGTGCTGAGCGAGTGGCCGCTCGGCGTCAGCCTGGCCGAAACCGAGGCGCTGGCCGAAGCCGCCCGGGAGAAGACGACCGCGGTCGGCCTGCAGGGCCGCTCGGCGCCGGCGTTGCGCTACCTGCGCGACCTCATCAAGGACGGCTACGTCGGCCGCGTGCTTTCGACGTCGCTCATCGCTTCGGGCGCGAATTGGGGCCCCAACGTGCGGGCCGGCCGCGACTACCAGCTGCACCCCGCGGGCGGGGCGACGATGCTGACCATCCCGTTCGCGCACACCGCCGACACCCTCGCCATGGTCCTCGGCGGCTTCGCCGAGCTCTCGGCGACGATGGCGACCGTCCGGCCGCGGGTGCGCGACGAGGTCACCGGCGAGTCCGTCGAAATGACCGCGCCGGACCAGATCGCCGTCAGCGGCGTCCTGGACGGGGGCGCCGTCGCGTCGGTGCACCTGCGCGGCGGGACGTCGCCGGCCACCAACTTCCACTGGGAGATCAACGGCACCGAAGGCACGCTGGTCGTCGAGGCCGCGGATCCGCTGTTCTGGATCGCGAAGCTGACGCTGCGCGGCAGCCGGACCGGCACGCTCGAGAAGCTCACCGTGCCCGCGCGGTACGAGCTGCCGCAGCTGGTCGGCCGCAGCGCCGAGCCGTCGTACAACGTCGCGCACGCCTACGCCCGCCACCTCAAGGGCGACCTGCCGGACTTCGCGCACGCCCTGCGCGTGCACCGGGTGCTCGACGCCGTCCAGCGGTCGGCCGACAGTGGCGCCAGGGTCGTGCTGGACGCAAAGTAACTGTTACTGCCGGTCGTAGGTTTCCGTTACCCTCGGGTCATGGACGACGTTGTCTACGACCGCGCGGGCCGCGGCGAGCCGCTGGTGCTGATCCACGGCATCGGCCACCGCCGCCAGGCGTGGGCGCCGGTGTTCCCGCTGCTCACGGCCCAGCGCGACGTCATCGCCGTCGACCTGCCCGGCTTCGGCGAGTCGCCCGAACCGGCCGGCGGGTACGGCATCGAGCCGGCGCTGGTGATGTTCAAGGAGCTCTTCACCGATCTCGGGCTCGACCGGCCGCACGTGGCCGGCAACTCGCTCGGCGGCCTGCTCTCGCTGGCCCTCGGGCAGGCCGGGCTGGTCCGCAGCGTCACGGCGTTGTCGCCCGCCGGGCTGTGGACCCGGTCCCAGAAGGTCTACGCGATCGCCACGCTCAAGGCCCACCGCGCCCTCGCCCGGCGCACGCCGCCGCACGTCGTGCGCCGCATCGCCGCGACGGCGTCCGGGCGCCGCGCCCTCACCGGGATGATCGTCGGACGTCCCGAGCTGCAGACGCCCGGCACCGTCGTCGAGGACGCCCACGCGCTCGCCACCGCCCCGGGCTTCGAGCCGACCGCGGCGCAGTCCCGCGGGGACTTCCGGTTCACCGGCCCGGTCACCGGTGTCCCGGTGACCGTCGCCTGGGCCGAGCGCGACCGGATCCTCGCCCGGCCGCGCCTTGCCGACCTGCGGAAAGTCGCGCCGCACGGGGTGTTCCGGCTGCTGCCCGGCTGCGGGCACGTGCCGATGAACGACGACCCGGAGCTCGTCGCGCGGGTGCTGCTCGACGGAAGCCGTTAGGTGACATTCGCTTTACGTCCGTCTTTTGACCCTGGTAGGTGACTGCTCCGCGAGGCAGAATCCTCCGCCGTGCGCCCGTTCGGGGACCCTGGGCGCGAATCGGAGGAAACACTCATGAGGCTTTCGACCCGGCTTGCGGTATTGGCCGCGGCCGCGCTGGCGACGACAGCGGTGACCACCGCACCCGCGTCCGCGGGCCAGCGCCCGGATCCCACCACCGACGTCCGGATCATCGGGTTCAACGACCTGCACGGCAACCTGGAGCCGCCGTCCGGTTCCAGCGGGCGCGTGGTGCAGTCGGACGGGACCACTGTGGACGCCGGCGGCGCCGCTTACCTGGCCACGCACGTGAAGCAGCTGCGGGCGCAGGTGGCCAACTCGTTCGTCGTGTCCGCCGGTGACAACATCGGCGCGTCGCCGGTGGTTTCGGCGCTGTTCCACGACGAGCCGACCATCGACTTCCTGAACATGCTGGGCGTCAGCACGTCCGTCGTCGGCAACCACGAGTTCGACGAGGGCTACAAGGAACTGCAGCGCATGCAGTTCGGCGGCTGCCACCCGACCGACGGTTGCCAGTTCGAGAAGCCCTTCAAGGGTGCGAACTTCCCGTTCATCGGGTCCAATGTGTACTTCACCAACGGCCTGCCCGCGCTGTTGCCGTTCACCGTCAAGTTCGAGGGCGGCATCCCGGTCGGCGTCATCGGCGCCACGCTGAAGGACCTGCCGACCGTCGTCACGCCGGAGGCCATCAAGGGTCTGAAGTTCGGTGACGAGGTCGAGGCGATCAACCGGACCGCGAACCTGCTCGACTTCTTCGGCGTCAAGGCCCAGGTCGTGCTGATGCACCAGGGCGACGGCACCGAGGTCGAGGGCCCGAACGACTGCAAGCTGCGCCCCGGCCCGGCCGCCGCGATCGCCGCCGCGGTGACGCCGAAGGTCGACGCGTTCTTCACCGGGCACAGCCACCAGCAGTACAACTGCGTGATCAACGACCCGGCCGGCCAGCCGCGCCCGGTCATCCAGGGCTCGTCGTTCGGCCGGCTGCTGTCGGTGGTGGACCTGAAGATCAGCCGCAAGACGCGGGACGTCGTGCGGTCGCAGACCAAGGCGTTCAACGAGATCGTGACCCGCACGGTCACGCCGGACCCGGCCGTGGCCGCGCTGGTCGCCGACGCCAAGACCAAGTCCGCCCCGATCGCGAACAAGCAGGTCGGCACCATCACCGCGGACCTGCCGGCGGCGGGCAACGCGGCCGGCGAGTCGCCGCTCGGCGACGTCATCGCCGACGCGCAGCTCGCGGGCACGCAGGCGAACAACGCGGTCATCGCCATGACCAACCCGGGCGGCATCCGCGCCGACCTGACGTACAAGTCGTCGCCGAACGGCGAGGGCGACGGCGTGGTGACCTACGGCGAGGCGTTCACCGTCCAGCCGTTCGCGAACATCATGCAGACGATCACGCTGACCGGCGCGAACCTGAAGAACGTGCTGGAGCAGCAGTGGCAGGGCTCGGCGACGCGCTTCCTGCAAATCTCGAGCTCGCTGCACTACAGCTACTCGGCGTCGGCGCCGCAGGGCTCGCGGATCTCGGGCATCACGGTCAACGGCACGCCGGTCGACCCGGCGGCGTCGTACCGCGTGTCGGTGAACAACTTCCTCGCCGCCGGCGGGGACGGCTTCACCGAGTTCACCAAGGGCACCAACCTCTCCGGTGGCCCGGTGGACCTCGACGCCCTGATCGCCTACCTGGGTGCTCACCCGAACCTGGCCCCGCCCGCGGCGGACCGGATCACGCGCCTGCCGTAGGTCCGGTTTCTCCAAGACACCGGGTCGACAATGAACCCATGACGACCTGGGAAGACGTCGTCGGCCTCGCCTCCGCGCTGCCGGAGGTCGAGGCGTCGACGTGGTATCGCACGCCCGCGCTGAAGGTGGCGGGCAAGGGGTTCGCGCGGCTGCGCACCGAGGCCGAAGGCGGCCTGGTCGTGCTGTGCGGGCTCGACGAGAAGGCCGCGTTGCTGGAATCCGGCGACGCGGCCTTCTTCACGACCCCGCACTACGACGGGCACGGCTCGATCATCGTCGACCTAGAGCGGGTGGACGTCGATCAGCTACGTGAGCTCCTCGAAGAGGCGTGGCGGCGGAAGGCGCCACGCCGGCTGCTCACTTGAGTTCGCCGCGCAGCATGCTCATCAGGATCATGTCGTGGCGCTCGCCTTCGGCGTCGATGAAGGACTCGCGGTGGCGGCCCTCCTCGACGAAGCCGATCTTGCGATAGACGTGCCGGGCGGCTTCGTTTTCCGCGACGACCCACAGCGTGATCTGGTGCAGCCGCATGGCGTTGAAGCCGTAGCGGCACATCATGCGCAGGGCCTCGGTGCCGTAGCCGCCGCCCCGGTATTCGGCGTCGCCGATGTAGACGTCCAGGTAGGCTTCGCCGACCTCGGGCTCGGTGTCCCGCAGGTCGATGACGCCGATGAGCTTGCGCTCGGCCTTGGCCTCGATGCCGAGGACGACCTTTTCGTAGGAGTTGAGCGCGCGTTCTTCGCAGCGCTTGCGCACCTGGGCCAGCGAGAGCGGGTGCTCGTTGTTCATCCAGCGGCCGACCTCGGGATCGTAGGTCCACGGGTGCAGCCGTTCGGCGTCCTCCGGTTCCAGCGCGCGCAGCCGGACGAGTTCCCCCTCGATCATCACTACTCCCGTTTCACCAGCAGAAAGTCGTTGACGTTGAGCAGGCCGAGGAACTGCCGCACGGGGGTCGGCATCGCTCGGCGCGACTCATCATGCACGAGTTCGGGTGAGTGCACGCGGTAATTTTTCCGCTGGGTGATGATGGTGGCACTCTCCGCGGCCAGCACGTTCTTCACCCAGTCGGTGTCCGGGCCGTAGGTGAGCGCGATGGCGAAGCCGTCATCGGTGCGGAAGACGTTCAGCGGCGTGCGGTACTCCTTGCCGGATTTGCGTCCTGTGTGGACGAGCATGCCGAAGCCCGGAGCCCAGTTCACGACGTACTTGTTGATCCGGTTGGTCACCACGCGGTTGAAGCGGGCGAGTCCCTTGGGCAGCACCATGACCCGATAATATCAACGCACGATGAATTAATCGAGCGGTGACCCCGGCTCGCGGCTCGAGGTCGCCCGATGGTGGGATATGGCGCATGTCGACCGCATGGCCGCTGCGCCAGGACCCGGAAGGGCCGGTCATCATCGCGCTGGCCCTGGTGAACGACCCCGACGCGCTGGGCTTCGTCGTCCTGGACGACGAGGACGACTGGTTCATCAGCGACGGCACCGAGCTGTCCGATGACGTGCTGGTCAACCGCGAGAGCTTCGGCAAGATGTCGCTGCGCGAAGCCGTCGAACTGCTGCCGCAGCTGGGCGCGCTGAAGGACCTGCCGACCGGGATGGCCGCCGACTGGGACCCCGAGCGCCGCACGTGGCTGCTCTCGTCCGTGACCGGCTCCGACGACGAAGACGAGGACGTCCGGCTGCTCGCCCAGCGCCGCGCGGCCTGGAAGTTCGAAGGCTCGCCGGACGACGAGGCCCAGATCAGCAGCGGCCTCACCGAGATCCCGACCGGCCCCGAGCAGCCGGTGCGCGCGGTCCGTCAGGTCGTCCGCGAGCAGGACGGCACCTGGCTGTTCGTCGGCTTCGAGGTCCCCGAAGCGGAGGACTTCGAGGTCGAGGGCCTGGAGCTGGAGCACGTCGCGAACCTGTACCCGGACGTCCGCACGGTGCTGAAGGCCGCGCCGGGGCAGGTCTACGACCGCGCGACGCCGGACTCGGACTGGGAGCTCGTCGAAGGTTAGAGCTCGATCGGGAGGTGGAAGAGCCCGCGCGTGATCGGGCTCGGCCACCAGGTCAGCTCCTCTTCGGGGACGGCGAGGCGGGCCGTCGGAAGACGCCTGAGCAGGGTCTCGAAGGCGACGTCGGCCTGCAGCCGGGCCAGGGCCGCGCCGATGCACAGGTGCGGCCCGGCGCCGAAGGCGATGTGCCGCCGTTCTCCGGCACGCTGTCCCGGCCGGAAGGCGTCCGGTTCCGCGAACGCCGCGGGGTCGCGGTCGGCGGCCAGCACCGAAACGAGGATCGGGTCGCCCGGCCGCATCAGCCGGCCACCGATCTCGACGTCTTCGGTGGGGAATCGCCAGGTCGCGTTCTGCAGCGGCGCGTGCAGCCGGAGCGTCTCCTCGATGACGGCGGCGCGGTGCCGCGGATCGGTTCTTGCTCTGGCCGCTTCGCCGGGGTGGGTCAGCAGCGCGAGCGCGCCGGTCGCGATCAGCCCGACGGTCGTCTCGTGGCCGCCGATCAGGATGAGGAACGCCGTCGACGTCACCTCGTCCGCGGAGAGCGTGCCGGTGGCCTCCTGGGCGACGAGGTCGCTGATCAGGTCGGTGCCGCGGGTCGCCCGCTTGGCCTCGACGACCTCGGTGACCAGTCGTTCCAGCACGTCGGTGGCTTCGCGGACCTTGGAGCCGTCGGTGTCGTCGGCGGAGTCGATGACGAGCGACCACTCGTGCACGTCCTCGCGGTGGGACCCGGGCACCCCGAGCAGGTCGCAGATGATCGCGATCGGCAGCGGGTAGGCGAGGTCGGCGACCAGGTCGCCCTGCCCGCGCGCTTCGACGACGTCGAGCAGGCCGTCGGTCACCTGCTGGGCGCGCTCGCGCAGGCGCTGCATCCGGCGCGGCCCGAACGCGCCGGCGCAGGCGCGCCGCAACCGGGTGTGCTCGGGCGGATCGGTGTTGATCATGTTGGACGCCAGCGACGGCCGGTGGTCGAGCGGCAGGCCCATGCCCGCGCGCTGCCACTGCTCGTTGCCGGCGGACGGGCTCTTGACCAGGGCCGGGTGGTTGAGCGCCGTGACCGCGTCGTCGTACCGCGTGATCAGCCAGGCCCAGGTGCCGGTGGGGAAGTCGAGCCGGTGCGGCGGTCGTTCGCGCAGCCAGGCGTAGGCCGGTGAGGGGTCGCGATCGAAGTCCGGACCGAACAGCGCGGGCTCTCCCATGCGTCCACCCTGCCCGCCGAACTTTCTCCGCGACAAGTGTCCCGGCGCGGGTGCGCCCGTTCGTCCTTACAGTGAAAGCCGGCGATCGGCGCCGGTCAGGACCTGCGAGGAGCACCTCATGCCCAAGTACGCCGCGATCATCTACGCCACCGACATCGACCCGACCACGCCCGAAGCCACGGACATGATGAAGGACTACGACGAGTTCGGCGCGGGGGCGGCGGCGGTGATCCGCGGCGGCGCGGCCCTGTACCCGACGGCGACGGCGACGACGGTCCGCGTCACCGGCGGCAAGGGTGGCGACGTCGTCACCAGCGACGGCCCGTACGCGGAGACGAAGGAAGCCCTCACCGGCTTCTACCTGCTCGAGTGCGCCGACCTCGACGAGGCGGTCAAGGTCGCGTCGCGGATCCCGGGCGCCTGGGACGGCGCGATCGAGGTCCGGCCGGTCGTCGACTTCGGCAAGTGACCGGCGCCGGGGACGCGGTCGCGCGGCTGGTCCGGGACGAGGGCACCGGGGTACTGGCCACGCTGGTTCGCGTCACCGGCAGCGTCGACCTGGCCGAGGACGCGGTCCAGGACGCCGTCGTGCGCGCGCTGGAGACGTGGCCGCGCGACGGCGTCCCGGCCAATCCCCGCGGCTGGCTGCTGGTGGCGGCCCGCCACCGCGCGGTCGACGTCGTCCGCCGCGAGGCGAAGCGGCAGGGGAAGGAGGCCGTCGCGATGCCGGCGATCGATCCGAGCCCGGACCCGGTGTCGGTCCGCGACGACCTGCTGCGGCTGGTGTTCACGTGCTGCCACCCGGCGTTGTCGCTGGACGCCCAGGTGGCGTTGGCGCTTCGGACGTTGGGCGGGTTGTCGACCGCGGAGGTCGCCCGGGGCTTGCTGGTGCCCGAAGCGACGATGGCGAAGCGGCTGACGCGCGCGAAGCAGAAGATCGCGCAGGCGCGGATCCCGTATCGAGTGCCTGCGGCGGAGGAGTTGCCGTCCCGCTTGGCCGGCGTCGCGTCGACGGTGTACCTGATCTTCAACGAGGGCTACACGGGCCGTGTTTCGTTGCTGGCGGAGGGCGTCCGGCTGGCGCGTTTGCTGGTTTCGCTGATGCCGGACGAGCCGACGGCGCTGGGGCTGCTCGCGTTGGTCCTGCTGCAGGACGCCCGCCGCGCGGCGCGTTTCTCTTCGGGGGTACCGGTGTTGCTGTCCGCACAGGACCGTTCGCGGTGGGACGCGGCGCTGATCAAGGAAGGCGTCGAGCTGGTCGGCCGGGGCCTGCGCCGGACGCCGTCGGTGCCGAACGCGTACGTGGTCCAGGCGGCGATCGCGGCGTGCCACGACCTCGCGCCGTCTTACGAGGAGACGAACTGGGACGCGGTGATTTCCTGGTACGACGTGTTGTTGTCGGTCCAGGACACCCCGGTGGTCCGCTTGAACCGCGCGGCAGCGGTCGCGGAGCGGGACGGACCTGCGTCGGCATTGGCGCTGGTGGACGCGCTGGCCGGGTTGGAGGACTACCCCTGGTGGCACGCGTCACGGGCGGAGTTGTTGCACCGCTTGGGTTCCCCGTCGGCGTTCGACGCGCTGGAGCGGGCGGAGAAAACCGGGCTGCCTGCGGCTCATGTGGCGCATTTGCGAGCCAGAATGGAAAGCGAAAACCCCGGGCAGAACGCCCGGGGTTTCGATGAGAGCGGATGACGGGAATCGAACCCGCGTATTCAGCTTGGGAAGCTGATGTTCTACCATTGAACTACATCCGCAGTGCGTCGTCAGCATACACGGCACCGTGATCCCCTTGTCCAGCGCCCTCCTCCTTGACTCGTGCACGTCAAGTGACAACACTTGTTGTCGACTGGTGGAGGTGAGCGTCATGGACGAGCCCGAACTGTTCCGGCAAGGCGGGTTCCGGCTGGCCCAGCGGCTGTTCATCGAGGGTGACATCCGGGGTGACGAGCGGCAGGTCGCGCGGCTGCGGGAGTTCGCCCAGGTGCAGGACAGGCTCGCGGACGACGTCGTCGCCTGGATGGCGCAGCAGCCCAAGGGGCGGGGGCGCGCCCTCTTCGAAGAAGCGCTGGTGGACCGGGCCGCCGCGGCCGGGCCGCTCAAGGACTTCTTCGACCAGGTCGACGCCAAGCCCTACTGGGTCGACGACGAGCGGCTCGAGCGCGGCGCGAAAGCCATCACGCGGGCCGGGTTGCTGGGGCTCTTCCCGCTCGGGGACATGTCGCTGATGGGCGGCTACCTCGCCTCGCGCGCCACGAAATCGCTGGTCGGGACCGGGGAGATCGAACACAAGGCCACGCGGCGGCTCGTCGAGACCGCCGCCTGGTGGATCGACGTCACCACGCCCGGCGCCCTCGAGCACGGTGAGAAGGGGTACGCCTCCGCGCTGCGGATCCGGCTCGTGCACGCCCACGTGCGCGCCGCCATGAACCGGCGGGACGACTGGGACTACGCCGCCTGGGATCGGCCAGTCAACCAGGTGCAGACCGCCGGGACGCTGCTGCTCTTCTCGCTCGTCTACGTCTTCGGCACGCAGCTGCTCGGCCTCCGTTACTCGGTCCGCGAGCGCGGCGACATCCTGCACCTCTGGCGCTACATCGGCTGGCTCATGGGCGTCGACGACGAGCTGCTGCCCACCTCCGAAGAGGACGCCTGGCGCCTGCTCTGGCTGCTCGCGGCGACCGAGTTCATCCCGGACGACGACTCGAAGCGGCTCGCCAAGGCGTTGATCGAGGCCAACGCCGCCGTCGGCGAGGGGCGCGGGGCCGTGGGAAAGGTGCTTTCGCACGTTTCGGTCGCCGTGCACTCGTCGATCAGCCGGCTCGTGCTCGGGAAGACGAACGCCGACTTCCTCGGCCTGCCGAACGACCCGGTCGCGCAGGCCGCGATCGTCGCCGTCGCGGGGGTCAACTTCGCCGCCGAGACCGTGCGGCGGTTCATCCCCGGGGCCACCGCGCTGCAGGAACGGATCGGCCAGGCCGGGCGCCGCGGGTACGTGAAGCGGCTCGAGAAGATCTTCGCGCCGGACACGACGTACGCGCAGCACATGCGGGCCGCGTGAACCCACCGGATAGGCTTCGGCCGTGCTGCTCAGTGACCGTGACCTCCGCAAAGAGCTCGACGCCGGCCGGCTCGGCATCGACCCCTTCGATGCCGGCATGGTCCAGCCGTCCAGCATCGACGTCCGGCTCGACCGGTTCTTCCGCGTCTTCGACAACAGCAAGTACACCCACATCGACCCGCAGCTGCAGCAGGACGAGCTGACCTCGCTGGTCGAGAAGGAGGGCGACGAGCCGTTCGTGCTGCACCCCGGCGAGTTCGTCCTCGGCTCGACGTTCGAGCTCGTCACCCTGGCCGACGACCTGGCCGGCCGCCTCGAGGGCAAGTCGTCGCTCGGCCGCCTCGGGCTGCTCACGCACTCGACCGCCGGGTTCATCGACCCCGGCTTCTCCGGGCACATCACCCTGGAACTGTCGAACGTCGCCAACCTGCCGATCACGCTCTGGCCCGGCATGAAGATCGGCCAGCTGTGCATCTTCCGGCTGTCGAGCTCGGCCGAGCACCCGTACGGCTCCAGCGAAGCCGGGTCCCGCTACCAGGGACAGCGCGGCCCGACCCCGAGCCGCGCGTACAAGAACTTCCACCGCGTCGACACCTGGCGCTAAGCGGCGACCTTCTCGTCCCAGTCGATGTGGTGGTTCCACATGAAGGCGTTCGGGTCCTCGTCGAACGGCTTCGAGAACACCCGCTTGATGAAGAAGTCGCGGACCACGCGCCCGACCGGGCCGATCACCTTCTGGTCGCCGTTGCGCTTCCCGGCCGCGACCACCGCTTCGACGCGCCCGCGCCGCAAGCTCTCGTAGGTGGCCAGCGCGCGCTCGACGTCGGGCACGTCGCGGAGGCATTTGCCCAGCGTGACGGCGTCTTCGATGGCCATCGAGGCGCCCTGGCCCGCCGCCGGTGACGTCGCGTGCGCCGCGTCGCCGATGATCACCATGCGGCCGCGGTGCCAGACCGGGACCGTCGGGAAGTCGTACGTCGGCCAGGCCGGGTAGAGCTCCCGCGTCGCGCGGATGATCTCGGTGGCCGGCGTCCGGTCGCGGGCCACTAGGTGCAGTAGCTCGGCGCGCAGCTTCTCCCCGGCGAGCGTGGCCAGTTCGGACGCGGTCGGTTCGGTCTTGCGGGCCGGGTTCGCGAACCACCAGACGCGACCGTCCGCGCTGACGACGTGGCAGAAGAACACGCGCTTGCCGAACACCATGTTCAGCACGCCCGGCTCGTCCGGCAGGTCGAGGCCTTCGGCGAACCCGCCGGTGTTGAGCAGCGGCACGTACCGCGGTGCCGGCGCGTCCGGGTCGATGATCGTGCGGACCCGGGAGCGGAGGCCGTCGGCGCCGATCAGGAGGTCGCCCTCGATGTGCGAGCCGTCGGCGAAGTCCGCTCTGACGTGCGTGTCCGTCTGGCTCGCGCCGATCAGCCGCTTGCCGTACTCGACGCGGATGCCGCGTCGCGCGGCTTCGTCGCGCAGGGCGACGTAGAGGTCGGAACGCAGGACGGTCTGGCTCACCGTGCCGTCCGGGAGAGTGCCGCCCAAGGGGAATTCGGCGAGCTTCGTGCCGTTGCCGAGCCCGATCGACATCCGCGGCGAGTCGAAGCCCGCGCTGCGGACGACGTCCTTGAGGCCCAGCGGAAGCAGCGCGTCCAAGCCGTTGACGGCCAGCGTCAGGAACGCGCCGACGCCCTCGGCGCCGCGGTCGTAGGCCTCGAACAGCAGCGGCTCGTGCCCGGCTTCGTGCAGGGCGATGGCCGTGATCGTGCCCGCGACGCCGCCCCCGATGATCAGTGCCCTTGTCATATCTTTCGACCCCTCGAATGTCTTAGAAACTAATTCGTTCTGTCGAACTAAAGAGTGGGCTAGGCTGGTCGCCGTGTCAAGCGAGCGAACGGAACTCGTCGAAGAAGTCCTGCTCAGGTCGCGGGAGCTGTCGACGGAGACGGTCATGTTCCACACCGCCATCTCCGAGACCCGGGGGCTGTCGGCGGTGGAAAGCAAGGTCCTGGACTACCTCGCGCGCTTCGGCCCGCAGACGCCGAAGGACCTCGCGCGCCTGTCGGGCCTCGCGCCGGCGTCGGTGACGGCGATGATCGACCGGCTGGAGCACAAGGGCATCGTCAACCGCGAGCCGCACCCGGACGACCGGCGCAAGGTTCTCATCGCCCTGGACCTGCGGTCCATCGTGAGCGGCCTGCACCTGTGGGACCACCTGGTGAAAGGCATGTACGAGCTCTGCGACCGCTACACCGACGACCAGCTCCGGACGATCATCGGGTTCGTCCGGGCCGCCACCGTCCTCACCCACGAGTCGACGGCGAAGCTGACCGGCTCCGACCCCACGAACGAGTGAGTTTGAAGGCGTAAAACCGGGTCTCGTGCCACGCTCCCAAGGTCGTCTCGGCCCCGGAGGTGGCGAGGAGTGCCGTTGCCCGAAAGACCGCTTCGCCCGATTCTCGTGCTGGCACTGGTCTTCCTGGCCTCGGCCGTCGTACCGGCGGCGGGCGCGGCCGCCGCCGGTACGTTCGCCGTCGGATACGACGACGTGGTCTACGGCGACTTCGCCTACGCGGGCAACGGCGTCCTGCGCTGCCCGGTCACCGCCGACGGCGCACCGGCCGGCGGGACGGTCGCGACCCCGGCGGCGTGCGCGAACACCGCCGACCGCAAGGACACCCTGGCCAACGACGACTTCTTCATGCAGTGGGCCGACGTCGACACCGACCCGGCGACGTTCGACTCGGCAAGGGCGTCGGTGGGCATCCCGCCGGGGTCTCGCGTCGTCTTCGCCCGGCTGAACTGGGCCGGCAGCGTGAGCTGCGGCCCCTCGGCTGTCGCGCCGCCCGGGACGCCCGCGAAGCAGAACGTCCGGCTTTCCGTCGGCAGCGCGGAATCCGTGGACATCGCGCCGTCGGGGTACGCCGAAGACGGCGGGTATTACTCGGCGCACGCCGACGTGACCGGCCGCTTCGCCGGTGTCCCTTCGGTTTTCGACGTGACGGTCGGCAATGTCTGGGCGTTGAAGGGCTTCGACTGCGTCGGCGGCTGGTCGGTCGCGCTGGTCTACGCCTACCCCGAGCGCAACGCGGACTACGCGCCGCACAAGCGCAAGGTGGTCATCTACGACGGCCACGCCCGGCAGACCCCAGGCGCCCCGCCGGCCGAAACGACGATCGCCGGCTTCCGCGCGGCGGCCGCCGACGCGCACCTCGGCGTCACGGCGTACGACGGCGACTGGGGCAGATCCGGCGACCAGTTCCTGGTCGACGGCACCCCGGCCGCCGAGCCCGCGACCGGCGGCACGTCGAACTTCTTCATCTCCAACGCCGACAACGCCGCGCTACCGAACAACTTCAGCGTCGACGCGAAGGCGTTCAACGTCGACAGCGTCCATGCCGGCGCAACGAGCGTGAAGCTCGGCGTCGTCACCAGCGGCGACGACGTCCTGGCGCAGAACCTGGCGTTTTCGGTGCCGGTGCCCGAACTCCAGATCGCCGTGCGCGCGACCCAGCCGAAGACGCACGCCGGCGAGCCGGTGCCGTTCGCCGTCGTCGTGACCAACCCGGGCGACGTCCCGGCGTCCGGCGTCGAGGTCACCGACCCGGCCGTCCCGGAGTGCGCGAAACCGCTCGGCACGCTCGCCCCCGGCCAGACGGTGACCTATTCGTGCACCGGTACCGCACCGCCCGACGACTTCACGAACACCGCGAAGGTCACCGGCACGAGCGCGCTCGGCGACGCCCTTGACGGAGTCGCGAGCGCACGCGTCGACGTCCTGCACCCGGCGCTGGGCATGACGAAGACGGCCGACCGGCCCGCGTACCGCGCCGGCGACCTCGCGACCTTCACGATCAAAGTCACGAACACCGGCGACACCGGGCTCTCCGGCCTCCAGGTGACCGACCCGAAGACGCCGGCGTGCGCGCTCACCGGAGCGCTCGCGCCGGGCGAATCCCGCACGACGACGTGCACCGCGAAGGCCCCGATCGCCGAGGGCGTCAACACGGCGAGCGCGCTGGCCGCCGACGAGCTCGGCAAGCAGGTCACGGCGACGGCCGACGCGCCGGCGCCGACGATCGCGCCCGCGGTCGAGGTCACCAAGACCGCGGACCGGCCGGTGATCCACGCCGGGGACGCCGTCACGTGGACGGTCGCGGTCCGCAACACCGGCGACAGCCCGCTGGCCCCGGTCAAGGTCACCGACGACACGACGACGGCATGCGCGCGCACGTTCGCCGGCCTACCGGCGGGCGCGACGCAGACGTACACGTGCACAGCGAACCCGTCCCGCACCACGACGTCCCAGGCGACGGCGACCGGCACCGACCTCTCCGGCCGGCCCGTGACAGCCACCGCGTCGGAGACGGTCACGGTGATCATCCCGGCGCTGACCCTCACCGCGGTCGCCACGCCGAGTGTCGCCCGCGCCGGCGACCCGATCACCTACACGCTGACCGTCGCCAACGCCGGCAACGCATCGCTGACCGAGGTGGCGGTGGCCCACGACGTCCCCGCGTGCGCCAAGGCGATCGGCGCCCTGGCCCCGGGCGGGACGACCACGTACACGTGCACCGCGCCGGCCCCACCGGACGACGTGGCCACCACGGCCACGGCCACCGGCCAGGACCAGCTCGGCCGCACGGTGAAGGTCACCGACGACGCGGCGGTGGACGTGATCCACCCGGCACTCCGGCTGGCGGTCCGCGCGACACCGGCCGCGGTCCGCGAGGGCGACACGGTGACATGGACGATCACCGCAGCCAACACGGGCGATGTGCCGTTGACGGACGTCACGGTCGCGGACGCCGAGGTCGCCTCGTGCGCGAAGCGGTTCGGCACGCTCCAGCCGCAGGCGCAGCAGGAGGCGACATGCACGACGATCGCGGGCCCGGCCGGGTTCGCGAACAAGCCGACGCTGACCGGCACCGACCCCACGGCCCGCTCGGTGACGGCCGCCGCCGAGGGCACGTTCGCCGTCCAGCACCCGGCTGTCGCGATCGCCGCGGAGGTGACGGGCGGCCCGTTCCGCGAGGGCGACAAGGTGCCGTTCCGGATCACCGTCCGCAACGCCGGCGACGTGCCGCTGACCGGCCTCCGAGTGATGGACACACAGGCCACGGGCGCACGAGCCGCGCCCACCAGCTGCACCCAAACCCTCGACGGCACCCTCGACCCCGGCGCCACCCGGGACTTCGCCTGCACCACGACCGCTCCCGCCGACGACGTCACCCGGACCCTCCGGGTCGTCGCCACCCCGCCCGTCGGACCCGACGTCACCGCCGGTGCCAGTGCCGGCCTCGACGTGATCCACCCCGCCATCGCCGTCACGCGGACCGTCGATGCCGCCGTCGTGCACGTCAGCGACTCGGTGACCTCGACCATCACCGTCACCAACACCGGTGACACCCCGCTCCAGGACGTCTCCGTCGGCGATCCGCTGGCCCGGGACTGCACCAAATCCCTGGGCCGGCTCGAACCGCGGGCGAAGCACACCTACCGCTGCACCCAAGCCGCCGGTGACACGGACTTCACCGCCGTCGCGAACGTCACCGGGACCGATGCCACGAACCGGCCGGTGAGCGCCTCCGCCGGCGCCGCCGTCGACGTCATCCACCCCGCGCTCAGCCTCACCAACGACGCCACGCCCACGCGCGTCCGCCAAGGCGACACCGTCACGTTCATCCTCGTCGTCGCGAACACCGGTGACGTCCCGCTGACCGATGTGTCCCTTGTGGACACCCGGACTCCGGCGTGCGCTCACTCCATCGGCACCCTCCTTCCCGGCGCCAGCCAGCGCCGCTCCTGCACGGTAAACGCCGGCACCGACAGTTTCGTGAGCTCCGCCACCGCAAGTGCCACCGATCCGGTGAAACGCCAGGTCAGTGCGACCGACGATGCGTCGTACACGGTCCTGCACCCCGCCCTCGCGCTCACCCAGGACATCCACGGCGGTCCCTTCCGGACCGGCGACACCGTGACCTCGACCCTCACCGTCACCAACACCGGCGACGTCCCGCTGACCGCCGTCAACGTCCAAGCCGAGTCCTGCACCAAGGCTTTCGACCAGCTCGAAGCCGGTGCCACGCAGAGGTTCGACTGCACCACGACCGCCCCCGCCGACGACGAAGCCGGCGCCGCGAAGGCGACGGCGGACGCCCCGGTCGGCCCACCGGTCACGGCGACGGACACCGACGAGATCGACGTCATCCACCCGGCCGTGCAGCTCACCGTCGACGCGACACCCAAGACCGTTCGCGCGGGCGACGACGTCACCTTCACCGTCACCGCGCGCAACACCGGCGACGTCCCGCTCACCGCAGTGTCTATTGTGGACAACCTACGCGAGCAATCGACCTGCGCGAACAAGCTGGACACCGTAGAAGCCGGAGCGGTGAAGACCTACACCTGCACCCGCAAAGCAGCCGCCGACGACTTCGGCCAAACCCTCGAGATCACCGGAATTGACCCGACCGGTCGCACCGTGCAATCAGATGGTGACGCAAATGTCGACGTCGTCCACCCCGAGATCGCCGTGATGAATGACGCCGCACCTTACGAAGTCCGCGCAGGCGACACCGTCACGTTTTCGATCCTGGTCAAGAACACCGGCGACGTCCCGCTCGCCGGCGTGACGGTCGTCGACGACCACACGCCCTCCTGTGCGCATACCGCAGAGGAACTGGCCGTGGACGCCGAAATCTCGTACTCCTGCACAACGACGGCGGGCAAAGTTGGCTTCACGGGCAAAGCAACCGCCACCGGTCAAGACCCGACCCGTCGTCCGGTGACAGCTTCCGGTGAAGCGACGTTCGTCGTCCGGATGGGCTGAACGGACTAACGCGCAAGCGGCCGATTGCCCCGAAAACCGTGCCTGTCGCCGACCGGAAATGTGACCAGTGCGTTCGTAGGGTTCTCGCCTTAATTGTTCCGTGATACGTTCCTGCGCCGTGTCCCCCATTGGTGAACGTGCTCACGTGGTGATGGTGTCACTCAGTGTGCTGCTCGGCGTTTTTTCCGCCGCCGCAGGCACCTGGATGGCCACCGCCGAAGGAAACACCGCCGAGCTCGGCGCCGCGGCGCTCGTCCTGCCCAACGCGCCCGCCGGCGCCGGCAGCGGCAGCGGAACCGACCTCGCCGGCGGCCAGGTCCAGACCACCGACCCCGGTCAGCCCGCCGCCCCCACGACCTCGGCCCCCACCCCGACGACGTCCAGCGCGGCACCCACGCCGACCGAGACGTCCGCGGCCCCGCAGCCTTCGACGTCCGAAGCCCCGCCACCGACCACCAAGCCCGCGGCCCGGGTCGCGCCTTCGGTGGCCGCCCAGGTCGTCACGCTGGTCAACGACGAGCGCGCCAAGGCCGGGTGCTCCCCGCTGGCCGAGGAATCGCACGTCACGAAGGCCGCGCAGGACTTCAGCGACAAGATGTCGGCCGAGGACTTCTTCTCGCACACCAGCCCGGACGGCACGACGTTCGACCAGCGCATCAAGCAGGCCGGTTACTCGAAGCCGGGCGCGGAGAACATCGCGCGCGGGCAGACGTCCGCGGCGCAGGTCATGGACTCCTGGATGAACTCCGAAGGCCACCGCGCCAACATCCTGAACTGCTCGCTCAAGAAGATCGGCGTCGGCGTCACCACCGACGGCTGGTACTGGGTCCAGGACTTCGGTTACTGACGGCCGCTCACGGCTTGCTCCACCGCTCGGCGATGTCGCCGTAGCGCGCCAGCACCGTCGCCCGCAGCTCCGGGTCCGACCGCGGCACCGGCTCGATGAACACCTCGGTGACGTCGTGGAACTTCTCCGTCAGCTCCGACGCGAGCCGGACGCACGCGCGTTCGAGGTCCGCGGCGCCGAGAGAGTCGTCGAAGTCCACGCGCGTGCAGACCAGCACCTGGTCGGTCCCCATCAGCATGGTCTGCAGGTCGACGACGGCCTCGATCTCCGGCGCGTCGGTCAGGTGGTCGCGCACGCCGCGGACGATGTTCGGGTCGGCCTGGCGCCCGACCAGCAGGCCGCGGTTGGTGCGGCCGAGCAGGTAGGCGACGCAGGCGAGCAGGAGGCCGATGGCGATCGACGCGATGCCGTCCCAGACCTCGGAGCCGGTGAGCTGGTGCAGCCCGATGCCACCGAACGCGAGCAGCAGGCCGACCAGCGCCGCCGAGTCCTCGAACAGCACGGTCTTCGGCGTCGGGTCGTCGATGAGCCGCAGGTACGTCCACAGCGAGCGGTTCTCCGCCCGCGACTCCCGGACGACCTGGCGCACCGCTTGCAGCCACGACGTGCCTTCGAGCAGGAACGCCACGGCCAGGACGATGTAGCTGAGCAACGATGTGCTCTGCGCTTCGCCGTGCCCGAACAGCGTCGAGACGCCCTCGTAGAGCGCGAACATCGCACCCGAGGCGAAGATCGAGACGGCGGCGAGCAGCGACCAGAAGTACCGCTCTTTGCCGTAGCCGAAGGGGTGCACGCGGTCGGCCGGCCGCTCCGAGCGCTTCAACGCCGTCAGCAGCAGGACTTCGGTGATCGTGTCGGCCACCGAGTGCGCCGCTTCGGACAGCATCGCGCCCGAGCCGGTGATGATGCCCGCGATCAGCTTCATGATGGCGATCGCCAGGTTCACCGGCATGTCGTCGACCAACCGCAACAACCTGCTGAAGGCGCTGCGCAACGTCGGGTTCGCAGCCTGGTACCGCACGCC
>NZ_JBSFNC010000058.1:0-51085 GCF_053586895.1 Amycolatopsis sp. NPDC003731
AGCAACGTCATTCCGAGTCACCACATGACCAAGACCGGACCCTAACCGCACCAAGTACGGCACCACCAACCCTGACACTGAGAGTCATTCGCGACACCGGCGGCCGGTTTTGTCGGTGGTCGCCGATAGCCTCGCGGGGTGAAGAAAGGGACCACCTACCGCTGCGGGAGCTGCGGATACGAAGCGGCCAAGTGGCTGGGCCGCTGTCCGGAGTGCCAGGAATGGGGCTCGTTCGAGGAGCGCGGCGCACCCGCGAAGCCGGCCATCCAGCGCGTCGCCGCCGGGGCGCCGAGTGCGCCCGCGCGGCCGATCGGCGAGGTCGACGTCGAAGCTGCGCGCGCCCGGCGCACCGGGGTGCCGGAGCTCGACCGGGTGCTCGGCGGTGGCCTGGTGCCGGGCGCGGTGGTGCTGCTCGCCGGTGAGCCAGGGGTCGGCAAGTCGACCCTGCTGCTCGAGGTCGCCTACCAGTGGGCGAAGACGGTCGACCGGTCCCTCTACGTCACCGGCGAGGAATCCGCGGGCCAGGTCCGGTTGCGCGCCGAGCGAACGGGCAACGTCCACGAGCGGATGTACCTGGCCGCCGAGAGCGACCTCTCCGCCATCCTCGGGCACGTCGACGACGTCAAGCCCGGCGTGCTGATCGTCGACTCGGTGCAGACCATGGCGTCGCCGCAGGTCGACGGCTCGCCCGGCGGGGTGACGCAGGTCCGCGCGGTGACGTCCGGGCTGGTCGCGCTGGCCAAGGAGCGCGGGCTGCCGGTGGTGCTCGTGGGGCACGTCACGAAGGACGGCTCGGTGGCCGGCCCGCGTGTGCTGGAGCACCTGGTGGACGTCGTGCTGCAGTTCGAGGGCGACAAGCACTCGACACTGCGGATGGTCCGCGGCATCAAGAACCGGTTCGGCGCGGCCGACGAGATCGGCTGCTTCGAACTGCAGGAAGAAGGCATCGTCGGGGTGCCGGACCCGTCGGGGCTGTTCATGAGCCGCACCGCCGAGCCGGTGTCCGGCACGGCGATCACCGTCTCGCTGGAGGGCAAGCGGCCGCTGCTGGGCGAGGTCCAGGCGCTGGTGTCGTCGACGGCGGCCCCGCAGCCGCGGCGCGCGGTCAGCGGCCTCGACTCCGCGCGGGTCGCCATGGTGCTCGCGGTGCTGGAGAAGCGCGGCGGCCTCAAACTCGGCGACAAGGACGTCTACGCGGCCACGGTCGGCGGCATGAAGATCACCGAGCCGGGCATCGACCTGGCGCTCGTGCTGGCGCTGACGTCGAGCTTCGGCGACGTCGCCCTGTCGCCGCGGCTCGTCTCGGTGGGCGAGGTCGGGCTGGCGGGCGAGATCCGGCGCGTGCCGAGCGTGGGCCGCCGCCTGGCGGAGGCGGCCCGGCTCGGGTTCACGCACGCGCTGGTCCCGCCGGACTCGGGCAAGCCGCCCGCCGGGATCCGGGTGCTGGAGGTGGCGAACGTCGCGGACGCGCTGAACGCGGCCGGCCATGCGCGCTGATCACCCGGACGTGCGCGTGATGTCGTAGAAGTACTGCGCGTCCGGCGCGTCCTGCCGGTCCGGGGCCACGGGGAACCGCGTTGTCGTGGTGGTCGGCGCCACCGAGCTCGGCGGGGGCGCGCCCGTGCTGATCGGCACCTCGGTCCGGCCGGTGATCACCGTCGCCGGCGAGATGTCCGCGGCCAGCAGCCGCGCGGTCGCGGGGTCGACGAACAACCGCACACCGGTCTCCTTGGCCACGTAGACGGTGGCCGGCCGGTTGTCCGGCGTCGTCCGCTGCGGGACGACGAGGATGTTCGGGATGGCGGCGAGCGCGTCGATCAGCGCGAACCGGACGTCCGGCCGGAGCAGGCCGGTCGCCAGCGCGCTGCGCGCCATGCCGAGCGACTCCGTGGCGGAGTGCGCCCGCCCTTGCCCGGGGTCCTTGACGTCGACCGTGTCGAACCTCAGCCGCTTGAGCAGCTTTTCCGTGTCGGGGACGAGTGAAGCGACGAACGCGGCGTCCGGGCTCAGCCAGTTCGTGAACGGCGTGTTCCAGAACGGCTTGGTCTCTCCGGAGAAGTTCGGCCGGCCGGGGAACACCCCGCCCGGCCCGTACTCGTCGACGGGCTCGGGGAGCGGTTCGGCGGACCGGCCGTCCGCCCAGTGCGGCTGCGCCGTCAGCGACGTGCGCCGGTGCCACACACCGGTGGGGTCGGCCGGGATCCAGAGCTCGACCCGCCGCTCGGCCTTGATCGCGAACGTCTTGCCGAAGTACGTCGTCCAGTCGCGCTGCTCCGCGTAGTGGAACTCGCCGGGCGCGAGCGGGCGGTCGGGGTCGGCGGCGGGCCCGGCGGGCCGCGACGTCTCCGGCGGGTCCGGCGTCCACACGGCGGCGGCGACCCCGAGGCCGCCGACCAGGGCGACGACGGCCGCGGCCACCGCGAGCCACCGCCACGCCCCGCTCGTGCGCGGTCGTGCGGGCGGAGCCTCCTCGACGCCGGCCGCCGCGAGCAGGGACGCGCGGGCGAACGCGAGCCCGTCGTCGTCGCCGACGTCGCTGTTCAGGTCTTCGAGCGCCGAGTCGAGTTCGGCTTCGGACCAGATCTTCCGGACGTTGTCTTCACGCAAGGTCCTGCACCTCCTCGGGGGTCGGGGCGTTCGTCCTGAGCCAGCGTCTGATCCGGTGCAACCGCGACCGGACGGTACCCGGCGGGATGCCCAGCGCCTCGGCGACCTCGGCCGGCTCGAGCCCGGCCCACGAGACGAGCAGCAGCGTGTCGCGGTCGGCCGGGCTGAGCCGGGCCAGCGCCCCGGCCAGCTGCGCGGCCCGCACCTGGGCGTCGACCTGTTCGGCGACGCGGCCGTCGTGGCCCGCGTGGCTCGCTTCGCCGGTCCGCGCGAGCCGCGCGGTGGCCTGCAGCCCGCGCAGTTCGGACCGCACGTGGTGGCGCAGCAGGTTGGTGGCGATGCCGTAGAGCCACGACCGGGCGGTGCCCAGCTCGGGCCGGTAGGACTCCCGCCGCCGCAGCGCGACGAGGAAGGTCTCGGCGACGAGGTCGTTCGCCGGTTCGGCCCCGACGCGGCGGGCCAGGTACCGCCGCAGCTGCGCGGCGTGGGCGTCGAAGAGCCGCCCGAACGCCGGCCCGGGCTCGGGTCCGCCCAGGTCCGGGCGGTCGTGCCCCCAGAGCTCCGAGCCCTCGTGGATCACCTGCATGCCCCCAGTTGCCCGCAGCGTGCGCGAGCGTTCACGGCGCAGCCTACTTTCGTCGTGATCCATCCAGGGCCGGGTGAGGGACAAACGTCGGATTCTGCCGAGATCATCCACGGGTGAGGCGCTGGCCAACCGGCGTCACAACTGGGGAAGGACCGTCATGCGCAGATTCCGCCTGGGCTTCGTCACGCTCGTGGCCGCGATGGGGCTCGTGGCCCTGCCCGCCGCGGCCGAGGCCACCACCGAAGCCGTCCTCAACATCCAGTACCAGGTCCAGGAAACCGGCTACTGGTGCGGGCCGGCCGCCACGCGGATCGCCCTGTCCGCGCGGACGTCGAACCTGCCGAGCCAAGGCACCCTCGCCGCGCAGCTCGGCACCACCACCAACGGCACCGACTGGATCGGGCAGGTCACCGGCGTCCTGAACCGGGACCTCGGCACCTCCTGGTACGAGACCAAGGAGATGCCGAACGACCCGCCCACCCAGGCCCAGCGGGACCTGCTCTGGCGCGATATCGTGCTGGACATCGACAACGGCTACCCGATCGTCGCCAACATCGTCGCGCCCGCGAACAACCACCCGCCGGGCTACCCGAACTACACGATCTACCACTACTTCACGGTCATCGGGTACGACAGCTCCGACATGACCGTCAAGATCGCCGACCCGGCGAACTTCGGCGGGAACCAGATCTACTGGCTGACCTTCAACCAGCTGGCGACGCTGATCCCGCCGAAGGGCTACTCCGCCTAGACGCCCAGCAGGCCCCAGTAGATCGCCCAGGGGACGAACACCACGCCGCCGGCCAGCAGGAGGCCGAGCCGGAGACCGCGGTTCCGCCACCACGCCACCGCCGTGCCGATGGTGGCGGCCACCGCGCCCAGCGACAGCAGTTGCAGCGCCAACCACGGCAGCGGACGGCCGGCGACGACCGGGCCCAGCCCCTTGCCCATCGACAGCTGGATCAGCACGTCGACGACCAGGAACCCGAGCACGGCGAGCAGCCCGGTCGCCGACAGCCAGCGGGCCGGCCGCGCGGCGGGCCCGCGCCGGACCAGCGGGTACCAGGCGAACGCCACCAGCAGGAACGCCAGCACGGCGAGCTGTAGCCACGTCGATTCGTACCAGGCGAGCGGGGTCACCGCGTTGCTCGGCCGATCCTGCGCCGGCGGTTCGTCGGCCGTCGACGCGCTCGGCGGGTTCTTCACCCAGCTGCCCACGAGTTCGAGGTAGCCCGGCGCGTACCCCGGCAGCTTGTCGAAGCCGTCGGTGGTCCGGCGCAGCTGGTGCTGCGCGTCCGGGAACACCCGCAACGTGTGGTGGGCCACCGATTCCCGGAAGATCCGGACCGCTTCCCCCGGCGGCGTCAGGATGTCCTTCGCACCCCACACGCCGAGCACCGGCTGGCGCAGGCTCTTCAGCACCGGCACCGGGTCGTAGTGCGCCTCCGGGAACACCCCGCCGGCGGAGAGCTGGCGCAGCATCGTCGACGACGCCATCCGCACGAGCGAGCCGTCCATTCCCAGCCGCCGCAACTGGTTCTCGACCGCCCACGACTGTTGCCGCGACGGCTCGACCCCGTTCGCCCCGAGCGTCACGACGAAGGCGACGTCCGAAGAACGCGAAGCCGCCAGTGGCGCCACCCAGCCGCCTTCGCTCAGCCCCCAGACGCCGACCCGCGCCGGATCGACGTCGGATCGCTTGCGCAGTAACGAAACGGCGGCGAGCGCGTCGTCCGCGAGGGTCGAGTACGACCGTTCGAACTGCGAGTAGCCTTCGGTGCGCTTGTCGTAGATGAGCGTGGCGATGCTTTGCCGCGCAAAGGATTCGGCCTGATCGCGGTAGTCGTCCCGGCTGTGCTCCCCCGAGCCGTGGACCATCACCAGGCCCGGCAGCTTCGTGCCGCCGGGTGGTGCGACGACCGTGCCGTGCAACGTCACCCCGCCGTTGGTGAAGGTGACGTCGTCGTTGGTCACGTCCGCGGCCGACGCCGGTGGCGCGAGCGCTGTGACCGCCAGGATCACCCCGGCCAGTAGAACTGCTTTTCGCATGGAAAACCCCCTGGTGTCATGTCATTCCCCTGGATCCGGGAACGCGAGCCAGCGCACGAGCACGCGCCGCGCTTCCGGTGACCGGTCGTCCTCGCTTCGCCAGTACCGGCGGAACAGCTCCATGTAGTCGTCCCAGAACTGCTTGAGCTCGTCCGTGGTGAGCCAGGTACCGCCACGCGCGTAGAGCAGTGCGTCCGGCCAGTCGCCGGGCAGCTCCTCGCGCGTTTCCGCGAACCGGTTGAGCTTTTCGAGGTCGTCCTCGAACCCCTGCCGCTGCATGTCGTCGAACAGCATCCGGGATTCGGTGCTCTGTTCACTGCGGCGCGGCCACCGGATGTCCCGCGGCCGCGTCCGCCACCACCGTTCCTTGCCCCGCGCGAGCTCCGGGACGTCTTCGACGAACCCGAACCGGGCCAGCTCCCGCAGGTGGTAGCTGGTCGCGCCGGTGTTTTCGCCCAGAGCCTTGGCGAGCTTCGTGGCCGTTGCCGGCCCGGCCGACAGGACGCCGAGAATCCGGCGGCGCAGCGGGTGCGTGACGGCCTTGAGGGCATCCGGGTCGAGCTGTTCCGGTGGTGGAGCGCTGGTCATGGCTCCACTGTAGCCGTGCACAGGAAAGTGTGCAAAGAAATCTTTGTAACTGCGAGCAGGCGGGTGCCCGGGTCGTGGCTCGTCGTTGAGTGTCTACAGAGGACGAACGCTGCTCACCAGATCGGGTGGTCGCTGTACTTCCTGAGCGTCTGCACGGACGGCCGCACGTACAACGTCCCCGCCAGGAAGCCCATGGTGGCGAAGGCGAGCGTCGAGAACGTCGTCAGCAGATCGGGTGCCTGCAGCTCCGCCGTGTCGCGCCACACCCGGAACACGATCGGGACCGCGAACGAGCCGAAGATCAGCACCAGTGTCAGCACGTACGTGAGCCGCAGGGCGCTGCGGGTGGCCGTGGCGCTGGCCACCACCAGGTAGTCGCCGCGGAGGCAGCGGCGGCACGTGAGCACCAGGACCGCGATCGCCAGGACGCCCAGCGGGGGCAGCACCGCCGCGGCCTTGCCGAGCAGCGTGTCCGGGAACGCGTGGCCGTGGACGATGCCCTGGAGGAACGTCGTGAGGCCGAACAGGAGCACCATCCCGGCGATCATCGAGCAGCCGACGACCACCGAGCCCCAGCGCACCCGCTCGGCGAACCGCGGGGGCAACGGCACGAACTCGACCTGGCCGAAGGTCCCCTGCACCCGTCTCACCTCCGAAAGCCGTGAAGGCCACAGTAAGGGACTAACTGTCCCTTGACGTGGCCTTCACGGACTTTCGGACCGAAAGGGCTAACTGGCCGCCAGCAAGTTGGCGCAGCGGATGAGCCCGATGTGCGAATAGGCCTGCGGATGATTGCCGAGGGACCGTTCCGCGATCGGGTCGTACTGCTCCGGCAGCAGGCCGGTCGGGCCCGCCGCCGCGACGATCTGGTCGAACAGCTCCTGGGCCTCGGTGCGCCGCCCGGTGAGCAGGTACGCCTCGATCAGCCACGCCGCGCAGATGTGGAAGCCGCCCTCGCCGCCGGGGAGGCCGTCGTCGCGGCGGTAGCGGTACACAGTGGACCCACTGCGCAGCTCCGCCTCGATCGCGGTCACCGTCTGCTGGAAGCGCTCGTCGGCCGGGTCGATCAGGCCGGTGAGGCCGACGAACAGCGACGCCGCGTCGAGGTCCGTGCCGTCGTAGGCCGTGGTGAACGCCTGGACCTCGTCGTTCCAGCCGTGGGTGAGGACGTCCGCCTTGATCTCCTCGCGCAGGCCGGGCCAGTTGCCCGGGATCTCCCGGCCGTACTGCTCGCCCAGCGCGATCGCGCGGTCGATGGTCACCCAGCACATGACCCGGGAGTAGACCCGGTGGCGCGGCACGTGCCGCTCCTCCCAGATCCCGTGGTCGGGCTCGTTCCAGCGCCGCGTCACGGCTTCCGCCATGGCGCGGACCATCTGCCAGTCCTCGTCACGCAGCTCGTGGCGCGCCTCGGCGAGCGTCCGGACGAGCTCGACGACCGGGCCGAAGACGTCCAGCTGGACCTGGTGGTTCGCCAGGTTGCCGACGCGAACCGGGCGCGAACCGGCATAACCGGGCAGCGATTCGATGACCGCTTCGGCGCCGATGACGCTGCCGGCGAGGGTGTACAGCGGGTGCAGGCGCTCGGGGCCGGCCAGCGTGGCGAGCACGCCGTGCAGCCAGCGCAGGTAGCCCTCGGCCTCCTCGATCGAGCCCAGGTGCACGAGCTCCCGCACGGTCATCGCGGCGTCGCGGATCCAGCAGTAGCGGTAGTCCCAGTTGCGGACGCCGCCGATCTCCTCCGGCAGCGACGACGTCGCCGCCGCCAGGACGCCGCCGGTGTCGGTGTTGACCAGGCCGCGCAGCGTCAGCGCCGAGCGCAGCACCAGGTCGGTCTGCACCCTCGGCAGCTGCAGTTTCGACGTCCACTCGCTCCAGTAGCGGCCCGCGCGGTCCCGGCGTTCCACTTCGGACAGTTCGTGCGGGCCGAGGTCCGTGGTGCCGCAGCGCAGCTCCAGCACGACCGGCTGGGTCGGCGTCGGCTGCACCAGCGCGGACGCGGTGTCGTGCAGGCCGTCGGAGGTGATGGTCCACTCGACGCCCGGCGAGTACAGCACGAACGGCTCGGACGTGCCGAGCACCCGGACACCGCCTTCGGTGACCTCGAGCTTCACCGGCACGCCGCCGAACTCGGGCCGCGGCGCGAACTTGACGCTCGCCGCCGCCTCGCCCGAGATCACCCGGACCAGGTCCGTCCGGTGCGGCGCGCTTTCGGGCTCGAGGTAGTCGGTGACGAGCAGGCGCGACCAGCGCGTTTCGACCGTCATGGTGTTCGGCAGGTAGCGCTGGCCGAGCGGGAGGCCGTTGCGGTGCGGCTTGATGGAGAAGTGGCCGGCCCCCTCGCCGCCGAGCAGGTCGGCGAACACCGCGGGCGCGTCCGGGCCGGGGTGGCACAGCCAGGTCAGCTTCGCGTCCGGCGTCAGCAGCGCGACCGAGCGTTCGTTGGCCAGCATCGACAGCCGCTCGATCGGCGGGGCCGACTCGCCGTACAGCCAGTTCCGGCGTTCCTCGAGCAGGAAGCCGAGCACCAGCGCGACGTCCACGGTGTCGGGCACGCGGAACCCGGCGAGCGTCTCGCCGTCGCCGACCTTGATGCCCAGGTCGGGGCCGGACAGCCGGGCGAAGGCCTTTTCGTCGGTGACGTCGTCGCCGAGGAAGATCGCCGCCGTGGCGCCGACCTGGTGGCGCAGGATGTCCAGTGCGTGGCCTTTGTCCGTTTGGACGACCGCCAGCTCGACCACTTCCTTGCCGTCGGTGGTCGAGACGCCTTCCCAGGTGGACGGTCCGGAGTGGACGGCCGCGAGCACGCGGCGGCCGGCCTCGTGCTCGGCCCGGCGGACGTGCACCGCGATGCTGGCCGGCTTGACCTCCAGCGACACGCCCGGGACGTCCAGCACGAGCTGCTCGAGCTCGGACTCCAGCCGCCGGTGCAGCCCCCGCGCCTTCTCGTCGAGGGCGTGGATGAAGCCGATGTCGAACTCGGAGCCGTGGCTGCCGACGAGGTTCACCTCGGAGGGCAGCCGCGAGAGCGTGGCCAGGTCGCGCAGCGCACGGCCGGAGATGACCGCCGTGGTGGTCTCGTGCAGACCGGCGAGCGATCTGAGGGCCCCGACGGACTCGGGCAGCGGGCGTGCCTCGTCGGGGTTGAGGGTGATGGGTGCCAGCGTGCCGTCGTAGTCGCAAGCGACCAGCAGGCGCGGCGTGCGAGCGATCTGGACGATCGCGCGCCGCAGCTCGGCGGGCAGGGCCTCGGCAGTCAACACTCCTCCTCAGGAGCTCGTGCGGTGTCGTTCGGGTTAGGTGAAGACTATTCAGCCGTCGTCCGCCGCGAGCTGCAGTGGGTCTCTACCCTGCGGCCCGTTGCGGCGGCCTAACCCGAATAGCCTTCAGTCGACCCCCTCGGCACCCAACGCCTGCAAGAACGAGCGCGCCCAACGATCGACATCGTGCGTGAGGACCTGGCGACGCATGGCGCGCATCCGGCGACGGCCCTCTGCCGGGTCGAGGGTAATGGCAGCCACTAGTGCGTCCTTCACCCCGTCCAGGTCGTGAGGGTTCACGAGGAATGCGCTAGAGAGCTCCGCCGCCGCACCCGCGAACTCGGAAAGCACCAGCGCTCCGCCCAGATCGTGGCGCGCGGCGACGTACTCCTTGCACACCAGGTTCATGCCGTCGCGCAGCGGGGTCACCACCATGACATCGGCAGCGGAGAAGAACCCGGCCAGCTCGGTGCGGTCCACGGACTGGTGCAGGTAGTGCACGACCGGGTGGCCGACGCGGGCGAACTCGCCGTTGATCCGGCCGACCATCTGCTCGATCTCGCCGCGCATCCGCTGGTAGTGCTCGACGCGCTCGCGGCTCGGGGTGGCGAGCTGGACGAACGTGACGTCGTCCGGCTGCAGCCGGCCCTCGTGCAGGAGCTCGTGCAGCGCCTGCAGCCGCAGGTCGATGCCCTTGGTGTAGTCGAGCCGGTCGACGCCGAGCAGGACCGTCTTGGGGTTGCCGAGGTCGCGCCGCAGCTGGGCGGCCCGCTCCTGGACGCCCTTGGTGCGGGCGAGGCTGTCGAGACCCGCGGCGTCGATGGAGATGGGGAAGGCGCCGACCCGCACCGTCCGGTCGCCGACCTGCATGGTGCCCGGCCGCGACCGGACGCCGACCGCGCCGCGCGTCGACTCGAGGCCGATCAGCTGGCGGCACAGCCAGAGGAAGTTCTGCGCGCCGCCGGGGCGGTGGAAGCCGACCAGGTCGGCGCCGGTGAGGCCGCGGATGATCGCCGCGCGCCACGGCATCTGCATGAACAGCTCGACCGGCGGGAACGGGATGTGCAGGAAGAAGCCGATGCGCAGGTCCGGTCTCAATTCGCGCAGCATCGCCGGCACCAGCTGGAGCTGGTAGTCCTGGATCCACACGGTCGCCCCCGGGGCGGCGACCTCGGCGCTGGCCTGGGCGAACCGGCGGTTCACCTTGACGTAGCTGTTCCACCACGCGCGGTCGAACACCGGGCGTTCGACGACGTCGTGGTAGAGCGGCCAGAGTGTCGCGTTGGAGAAACCTTCGTAGTAGTCGCGGACTTCGTCGGCGCTCAACGAAACCGGGTGCAGCACCAGGCCGTCGTCGTCGAACTCGTCGACGTCGACGTCGGGGACGCCGGGCCAGCCCACCCAGGCGCCCTTCCTCGACCGCAGGAACGGCTCCAGCGCCGACACCAGCCCGCCCGGGCTGGCCGTCCACCGGCGCTCACCCTCGGCGGTGCGTTCGAGGTCCACCGGTAGCCGGTTCGCCACCACGACGAAATCGGCCTGGTTCGCGTTCTCCTTCTGGTCACTCACGTCGCCTGCTCCTCGCGTCTGGGTCGCGGCCCCAGAGTGAAACCCTATCGCGTGAGCGATGAACATTCGGTGACCGCGGTGTTACTCCAAGCTCCGTTCCGTCGGCTCGAGCGGACCAGCCATGCGTGGTCCGGCGAACCGGCGCTCCAGCCTGCCCAGGCCGGTGCGTACCGGCTGGGCGAGCCATTCCCCGAGTACCACGCCCGCTGCCAGCGCAAGCCCGATTGCGACGGCCGTCATGAGCGTCGAGATGTTGCCGCTCGGCTCCACCCCGATTTGGTATAGACCACGGTAGGTCGAGAGGCCGGGAAGCAGGGGAGTGATCCCGGACACGGCGACCACCAGTGGAGTAACGCCGAGCCGCCGCGCGAGCACGCCGCCGCAGAACCCGACCAGCGTCGCGGCCACCGCGGACGAGCTCACGCCGTCCAGCTTGGCCAGCATCAGAGCGCCGTAGACGGCGGCACCGATGCCCCCGGCGGCCGCCGCGACCAGCATGGCGCGCATCTTCGAGTAGCTCGCGAGCGCGAAGCAGGCGGCGGCGCCGGCCCCGCCGAGCACGACCAGCGGCAGCTGCTGCGGCGTCGAGCCGGTCACCTCGGGCAGCGGGGTGCGCGGCAGGCCCAGCATGACGGCGATCCGCAGGGCGAGCACGACCCCGGCGATCAGGCCGGCCGACATCAGCGCGGTCTCCATGGTGCGGCCGGCGGCGGTGACGTTGTAGCCGGTGATGGCGTCCTGCACGGCCGAGACGGTGGACAGACCGGACAGCAGCACGGTGACCGCGGCCGCGACGACCAGCGTCGGTTTGTCCGTGGTCAGGACGTTGCTGCTGACGATGACCATGGCCGACAGCGTCGCGACCAGGCCGCCGACCACCTGCTGGAAGAAGAACGGCAGTCCGTAGCGGTTCACCACCCGGCCCACCCGGTCGATCACGCCGCTGATGACGAACGCGACGAGCGCGATGTCGATCCCGCCGCCGAGCAGGATGGTGACGAACGCGGCGACCCCGCCCCAGGACAGCGTCGCGACCCAGCGCGGGTACGGGTGCGGCGCCGAGGTGATCCGCTCCAGCTCGGTCTGCGCCTGCTCGGCGCCCATGTGCCCGCGGACGATCTTGCGGACGAGCTTCTCGGTCTCGGTCAGCCGGGTGTAGTCGAGGCTGCGGCTGCGCACGACGCGCAGCGCGGTGATGGGCGTCAGGTCGGTGCCGCGGTGGCAGGTCACGGTGATCGACGTGAAGATGACGTCGACCTCGCAGTGCGGCAGCCCGAGCGCGCCGGCGATGGCGATGATGGTCGCGGTGACGTCCGAGGCGCCGGCCCCGCTGGCCATCTGGACCTCGCCGATGCGCAGGCTCAGGTCGAGCACGAAGTTGACGGTGGCCTCGTCGGGCAGCTGCGGCCCCATGGCCTCTTCGGCGTCGACGGCGGGGAACTCCCCGGTGGGAGCTTCGAGGACGTGCCACGGCCGCCGCTTGAGGAGGGTGGGGCGGTGGACCCGGGGGCGCTGGGCAGGGGGTTCGAGCAGCGGCCATCTGGTCGCCCGGCCCCCGTTGGTGCGCTCGTTGATCTTCATGATCCATCCACCTCCTCGCTCGTTCCTCGAAGACCATCGACGGCCACCCGCCGACCGTTGCACGGATCATGGAGTGGCGTCCACCACGTCCCTCCATAGTGGCCTGGACCTGCGGATCCCGCTCCGCGAATCGATCACCGGAGGGGGCTCGGTACACTGGCTGCGGCGTCTCGGCGCCAGGCCGGTATAGCTCAGCTGGTAGAGCATCTGTCTTGTAAACAGAAGGTCAGGGGTTCGAGCCCCCTTGCCGGCTCCTTCCCTCCAGAACGAGAACGTTTCGCCTCGCCGCGGGCCCGAAATCGAGGGGGATTCGTGGTGCGGTCCCGCATGAGCGCGGTCGGCGGGCTCGGCGATGGGATACGTCCTGCTCCTGCTGGCCGGCAAACACCTCAGTTCCGCTGAAAATGCGGTTTTCCTCGGGTTCTGGGGATTGCTCATGGGCGTGGGCAGCGCCTTGTCGCCGGTGGAGCAGGAGCTGTCGCGGCAGACGGCCCAGGCTGCGGCGCAAGGACGCAAGCCGGACCTGAGCGCCGCCCGGACCTTCGCGGTGACCGAGTCCGTCGCGATCGCAGTGGCCGCGGTGCTGGCGGTGCCGGCGGTGAACGCGCAGCTGTTCGTCCAGCACCGGGAGCTGGCACTGGTCGCCGCGTGCGGAGTTGTCGCGTTTCCCGCCTTGTACGCGCTGCGGGGTCTGTTCATCGGCGCTGGGCAGAACGGGCGCTACTCGGCGATCTTGCTGGCCGAGGCCGCCGCGAGGCTGGTGCTGTTCGTCGGGTTCGTCGTCGCCGGGGTCAGCGGGCTGACCTGGCTGGCGGTCGCGGTGGCGGTCGGCTCGTGCGCGTGGCTGCCGTTCGCTTTCCGGGCGCGTGGCTTGGTCGAGCCGGGTCCGTCGAGTGAGGCGTGGAGCGCGCTGCAGCGGCGCATGCTGGGCCTGATCGTCAGTGCGGCGCTGACCGCGAGCGTGCTGACCGGCTACCCGGCGGTGGTCAAACTGGTGGCGCCGCGCGGGAGCGAGGACGCGCTCGGCGGGTTGTTCCTGGCGGTGTCGCTGCTGAGGTCACCGCTGCTGCTGGTGCTCGCCCCGATCCAGACGCTGGCCGTGCCGACGGTGGTGCGGCTGCTGCACCAGCCGGACGGGACGCCGGCTGCGGAAGTTCGCGGCCTTCGGGGCGGGCGGCACGCTCGTTGTCGGCTTGGTTGTGGGGGCAGTGGCGTATGTGGCGGGGCCGTGGGTGTTCCACCTGCTCTACCAGGACAAGTTCGCGGTGTCGGCGTGGACGATGGCCGGTTTGGGCTGGTCCGGGATCGCGCTGGCGGCCACGATGCTGACGGTGGCGGTGCCGGTCGCGCGGAAGCAGACGGGCCGGGTGGTCACCGTGTGGGCGGTGGTGGCCGGGTTGAGTTTGCTGGTGCTGCTGGTTTCGCCCGGCGGGATCCTGTTCCGCGCTGTGCTGGGTGCGACCGTCGCGCCGACGGCCGGGTTGGCGGTCGCACTTGTGCTGGTCGCCGCCGTGCGCGACACGAAGCCGCTCCGCTGAGGGTGGCCGTCACCTTGACGGGCGTTTCAGCGGCCGTGGCGGGCGGTCCGCCCAGGACCGGTCAGTCCGCGAACGGGTCGGTCGTGTCCTTCGGCCCGCGCGCCGCTCGCACGCGCTCCCTGATCTCGACCAAAGGTGGCTTGGCGACGTAATGCCGCCCTCGCTTCTCGCCTTCGGCCTCGAGAAGGCCGGCGGCCACGAGGGCGCGCAAATCCCGGCTCGCGGTGGCTTCCGTGATTTCATCGGGACTGTCTTCGAAGTAGGAACGGTAAGTGGCATTGCGCACGCGAAGGCCGATCATCGCGTCGAACAAGGCCATGGCGCTCCGCTCGGGAAGGCCGCGGCCCTGGACGAGCGTCTCCAGCTCCGCCCACATGCGTTCGCTTTCCTTGACCCGCTGGAGCATCGTGCGTGCCTGGCGCAGGTGCGCGGTCAGCGTGAACCGGATCCACGGGCGGGCGTCCCGCCGGGGTTGCCAAGACCCGCCGCCCACCTCGCCGAGCACGTCGTAGTAGGCCTGCGTGTTCTGGCCCAGGTACTCCTCGATGCTCATGAACACCGGGCTCAGCACCCCACTCCGGGCCAGGACGAGGCTTTGCAGGCAGCGGGCCATACGCCCGTTTCCGTCGCGGAACGGGTGCACCATGACGAGGTTCAGGTGGGCCATGGCGGCCCGGACGATGTCCGGGCATTCGGGGCCGGCGTTCAGGCCCGTGGCCAGTTCCCGCATCAGGGCCGGTACCAGGCTCAAGTCCGCGCCTTCGTGGACGATCTCGCCCGTCGCGTCGTTCCGGACGTAGATGTTCCCGGCCCGCCATCGGCCCGGGCGGTTCTTCAGCGCGTAGTTCGTCATCATGTAGTGAAGGCTTTTCAGCAACTGGTCGCTGTACTCGAAGTCTTCGTCTTCGGCCAGCTGCAGCACGTAGGTCATGGCTTCGCGGTAGCCGGTCAGTGCCAAGCGGGTTTCTTCGTCGACTTCGAGCGGCTCCTCGCCGGCGGCGACGTCGACCGCGTCGTCAAGCCCGGCTTCGTAGCCTTCGATGCTGTTCGAACCCTGGATGGCCCGCGCAAGGGAGACCCGGCGCAGGGAACCCGCCCAGCGCCGAGGCTCGGTCAAGTGGAAGCGCAGGGCCGTCTTGAGCTCCTCGACCTGCCGCAGGACCTCTCGCTCGCGTTCGTCGAGCTCCGGCGTCTCGAACAACATGTTTGTAACTCGGATAGCCACGATCAGTGTGATGGTCAGCTAACCGCCTCCATGTCGGATACTATACCAACATTCTGACGGTAGCGTATCCAGGGTAGGCGACTTAACCGACAAGACGAACGACACCGTGGCGAGATGAGCTCGTGTCCGAAATGTTCGTCCCCACCCCCTCCTGCCGGTTATAGTCGCTGGCCAGGGCCCCGCGCCGCCGGGGCCTTCCATGGGGGGATGGAAACGATGAGCGGGTTCGTCACCGCGGCGCTGGCTTTTCCCGCCGTGCTCTTCAGCTTTCTGCTGGTCGTCGTGATCGGCTACTGGGGGCTGGCCCTGCTCGGCGTCTTCGACGTCGAAGACGGGGAGATCGGGTTCTTCGGCGGGGTTCCCCTGTCCATCTCGCTGTCTCTCCTGGTCACCTTCAGCTGGTTCCTCAGCCTCGTCGGCACGGTCCTCATCGAAGGTGCGCCCCTGCGGATCCTGCTCGGCTTCGGCGTCCTGGCCGGAGCGCTCGTGGGCGGGGCGCTCGGGACGCGGCTGGTCATCGTGCCGCTGCGCCGGCTCTTCGCCGGGGTCGAGCCGACGCGGCAGGACTTCGTCGGCCGGGTTGCCGTCGTGCGGACGTCGAGTGTCACCGAGGACTTCGGGCAGGCCGAAGCCGCCGCTGCCGACGGCTCTTCGGCAATCGTCCAAATCCGACTGGCCGGCCAAGGCAACCTCGGCGTCGGCAGCCGCGTTGTCATCTACGACTACGACGCCGAAGGAGAGTTCTTCTGGGTCAGCCCCATGGAACTCGAGGCAGAAAAGGACTGAACTGAATGGATGCCATCGGCCTGGGGGCCGGCGTGTTGATCGCCGTCGTGGTCCTGATCGTCCTCGTGCTGCTGTTCGTCGTGAGCCGGCTGTTCCGCAAGGTGCCGCAGGGCAAAGCGCTGATCATCTCCAAGGTGCGCAAGGTCGACGTCACCTTCACCGGCGCGGTCGTGCTGCCCGTGCTGCACAAGTCCGAGGTCATGGACATCTCGGTGAAGACGATCGACATCGAGCGCACCGGCCAGGAAGGCCTGATCTGCCGCGACAACATCCGCGCCGACATCCGGATCTCGTTCTTCGTCCGGGTCAACAAGACCGTCGAGGACGTCGTGAAGGTCGCGCAGGCGATCGGCACCGAACGCGCCAGCGATCAGGGCACCCTGCAGGAACTGTTCAACGCCAAGTTCTCCGAAGCCCTCAAAACCGTCGGCAAGCAGCTGGACTTCGTCGACCTCTACACCAAGCGCAACGAATTCCGCGACCAGATCATCCGCGTCATCGGCACCGATCTCAACGGCTACAGCTTGGAAGACGCGGCCATCGACTACCTCGAGCAGACCCCGATGGTGTCGCTCGACGCGGCGAACATCCTGGACGCGCAGGGCATCCGGAAGATCACCGAACTGACGGCGATCGAGCACGTGCGCACCAACGAATTCCGCCGTCACGAAGAAAAAGAGATCACGCGCCAGAACGTCGACGCGCGGGAAGCGATCCTCGAGCTGGAACGGCGTCAGGCCGACGCGGAAATCAAGCAGCGCCGCGAAATCGAAACCATGCGGGCGCGCGAAGAAGCCGAAATCACGAAGGTGCAGGCCGAGGAACGGCTCAAGTCGCAGGCCGCGCAATTGCGCACCGACGAGCAGCTCGGCATCCAGCAGCAGAACCAGCAGCGCGAAATCGAGGTCGCCGGCAAGAACCGCGAACGCGTCATCGCCATCGAGTCCGAGCGCATCGAAAAGGACCGCCTGCTCGAGGTGATCGGCCGCGAGCGCGAGACCGAGCTGTCCCGGATCGCCAAGGACAAGGAGCTCGAAACCGAAAAGCGGTCGATCGCCGAGGTGATCCGGGAGCGGATCGCGGTCGAGAAGACCGTCGCCGAGCAGGAAGAGAACATCAAGAAGCTGCGCGTGGTCGAGGAGGCCCAGCGCACCCGTGAGGCCGTCGTCATCCGCGCCGAGGCCGAAGCCCAGGAGAACCTGGTCAAGGGCATCAAGGCCGCCGAGGCCGCGGAGCAGGCCGCCAAGTTCAAGGCCCGCGAGGAGCTGACCCTCGCCGAGGCGCGCCAGCAGGCCGCCGAGCTGGAGACGCGGGCCAAGATCCGGCTCGCCGAGGGCATCCAGGCCGAGGAGGCCGCCGCCGGCCTGGCCGCCGCGCAGGTGCGCGAGCGCGACGCCGTCGCGCTGGAGAAGGTCGGCCGCGCCGAGGCGATCGTCGAGCGCGAGAAGGCCGTCGTGGTCGCCGAAGCGCTGCGCGACAAGCTGAAGGGCGAGGCCGAGGGCCTCACCGAGAAGGCCGCCGCGATGGCCGCGCTCGACAGCGCGAGCCGGGAGCACGAGGAGTACCGGCTGCGCCTGGACGCCGAGAAGGAGATCCGGCTGGCCGCGCTCGACGTGCAGCGGGACGTCGCCGAAGCGCAGGCCGTCGTGCTCAGCGCCGGCCTGGAGAAGGCCGACATCGACATCGTCGGCGGCGAGACCGCGTTCTTCGACCGGATCGTCGGCTCGATCGGCCTCGGCAAGAGCGTGGACGGCTTCGTGCAGCACTCCGACGTCGTCGGCGCCCTCGCCCGGCCGTACGTCGACGGGTCGGCCAGCTTCACCGACGACCTCGCCAAGCTGATCGGCGCGGTCAGCACCGAGGACGTCAAGAACCTGACGCTCTCGGCCTTCCTGGCGAAGCAGCTGCAGGCCGGCGGGCCGGACAGCGACAAGCTCCGTGAGCTGATGACCACGGCGCAGCGGCTCGGCCTCGCCGAGACGTCGGTCGCCACCGTCGTCGCCGCGAAGCAGTGACGGCGGCCGAGACGGAGCTGGACGCGGGCACCTATGAAGTGCTTCGCGTCCGGCTGGCCGCCCAGGCCGCCGAGCTGGCGAAACGCGCGGACGAGCTCAACGCGCGGCGGCTGGAGGTCTTCGGCAGCGCGCAGCTCGCGCTGGTCGGCACCGAACGCATCCGCACCGCCAACAACTGCGTGCCCCGGGACATCGTGGCCGTCGACGGGCGGATGTTGTTCGGCTACAACGTCTTCATCGGCCTGAAGCCCGAGACGGCGATCGACGACGTCTTCTCGCTGCAGCGCTTCAGCCGCGACGAAGACGCGTTCCGCTTCGACGACGTCAGCGCCGAGGAACTGCCCGAACTGCTGCGTGACGAGCAGTTCGGGCGGGACTTCGGCGAGCTGTACCGGTACTACCGGCAGGCCAAGCTGCTGCAGCTGCGCCGGCTGGACGGCAAGCTGCTCGCGGTGTTCCAGATCGGCCCGCGCACCGAGGACATCCGGGTGCTGCGGTGGGCGATCGCGGCCGACGGCTCGGTGTCCTACCTGGACAGCCGCGGCGAGCGGGACCACGTCTTCCCGCCGTCGCACGACTTCGAGTGGACCGAGACGACCCGCGAGGACCACGTCCTCGGCCGGCACCCGCACATCTCGATCGAGGACGAGGTGTTCGTCGAAACCGTCGGCGGCAACCTGACGGTCAAGGTCGAGAACAACACCGAGACCGGCGCCGGGGTGTACGCCGAGCCGGTGGACGAGCCGCTGCAGAGCCTCGCCGACGCCGAGGTCTCCTACGCCCGGATCGGCCCGCTGATCCTGCTGCGCATGCTGCCGTACAAGGAAACCGAGTACCGCTACCTGGTGTTCAACACGCGCACCCAGGACGTCGTGCGGCTCGACGGCATCGGGCAGGCCTGCCAGCGGCTCCCCGAGGACCACGGCATCATCTTCCCCGGTGGCTACTACCTCGACACCGGCGTCAGCAAGACGTTCGACACCACTGTGGACGGTCTCGAGTTCGAGCGCGTGATCCGCTCGCCCAACGGCGAAGACGTGCTGTACGTCTTCCACGCGCGGGCCGAGGGACGCTCGCTTCTGCTGCCGTACAACGTGATCCGCAAGGAGGTCGCCAACCCGATCCCGTGCCACGGGTACTCGCTGTTCGACGACGGCACGATGATCCTGTTCCGCGCGCTGTCCGACGAACCGAGCCGGGTGCACCCGATGCAGGTGTGGCGGACGCCGTTCCAGTCGGACACCTACGCCGCGTCGCAGCCGGCCGGCACCGGGCCGCTGGAGCGGGTCGGGAACGCCGACCTCGTCCGCGGGATCTCCGACTGCCTGTCGATCACCAGGATGATCGGGGAGATGGCGCCGTCGGCGGCGGTGTTCGAGGCGCTGATCGCCGCCTGCGCCCGGGTCTTCGACCACTACCACTGGCTGGGCGAGACCGAGCTGGGCGACCTGCGCTCGCCGCTGTCCGACGTCCGGGTCACCGCCGAGCAGGTGCTGGACGAGTTCGAGACGGTCACCTCGCTCACCGCGCAGGCGGCCGAGGCCGTCGACGGCGCGGCGGCCGACACGGCGTCGCTCGTGCGGCGCGTGCGGGGCGAGGCGCTGAACGCGGCGGACGCCTGGGTGCGGCGCCTCGCCGAGATGCACCGGGCGCGCGGGCGGCTGGTCACCGTGCGGGAGCTGCGGTACGCCGACACCGCGCGCGTGGACACGCTGATCGCGGACCTGGACACCGAGTTCGCCGAGGCCGCGCAGCGGGCCGTGCGGTTCCTGCAGGGCGAGGAGGCGTTCACCGGCTACCACGCCGAAGTGGACGGCCTCATCGCCGCGGCGGGCGCGATCAAGACCGTCGCCGAGGCCGGCCCGGTCGCCGAGCGGCTCGACGAGCAGTCCGCCGGTCTGGAGGTCCTCACCGACGTCGTGGGCGGGCTGGACATCGCCGACGCCGTCGTCCGGACGAAGATCCTGGAGCGCGTCGGCGAGGTGATCGGCGCGGTCAACCGCGCCCGGGCGACGCTCGACGCGCGCCGCAAGGAGCTCCTGGAGACCGAGGGCCGGGCGGAGTTCGCGGCCGAGTTCGCGCTGCTCGCGCAGGCCATCACCGGCGGGCTCGCGGTCGCGGACACCCCGGAGCGCTGCGACGAGCAGCTGGGCCGGCTGCTGCTGCAGCTGGAGAACCTCGAATCGCGGTTCGGGGAGTTCGACGACTTCCTGACCTCGCTCGGGGAGAAGCGCACCGACGTCTACGAGGCGTTCTCGTCGCGCAAGCAGGCGCTGCTCGACGAGCGGGCACGGCGGGCGGACAGGCTGGTCGAGTCGGCCGGGCGCATCCTCGGCAGCGTGACGCGCCGGGTCGGTTCGCTCGGCTCGGCCGAGGAGATCAACACCTACTTCGCGGCCGATCCGATGGTTTCGAAGCTGCGCAGCGTCGTCGAGGACCTGCGGGCGCTCGGCGACCAGGTGCGGGCCGAGGAGCTGGAAGGCCGGGTGAAGGCCGCTCGCCAGGAGGCCGGCCGGGCCCTGCGCGACCGCCTCGACCTCTACGGCGAGGGCGGCGAGACGATCCGCCTCGGCCGCAACACCTTCGCCGTCAACACCCAGGACGTCGACCTGACGCTGGTGCCGCACGACGGCTCGATGAAGTTCGCGATCACCGGCACCGACTACCGGGCGCCGGTGCGCGACGCCGCGTTCGAGGCGACCCGGCCGTACTGGGAGCAGCTGCTGGTCTCGGAGTCGCCGGAGGTCTACCGGGCCGAGTACCTCGCGACCTCGATCCTCGCCGAGCGGCCGGCGGCCGAGCTGGTCGAAGCCGATCTGCTCGACGTCGTGCGGAGCGTGGCCGGGGAGCGGTACGACGAGGGGTACGCGCGCGGCGTGCACGACCACGACGCCGCCGCGATCCTGGGCGCCCTGCTGCGCCTGCGGTCCGCCGCCGGGCTGCTGCGCTACCCGCCCGCCGACCGGGCGGCGGCCCAGCTGTTCTGGGCGTTCGGCGCCGAGGAGCGGGCCAAGGCGTCCTGGACGACCCGGGCCGCGTCGCTCGCGCGGGTGCGGGAGGCGTTCGGCGCCACTCCGGCGATCGACGAGCTGTCGCGGGAGCTCGCCGACGCGATCACGGCGTTCGCCGCCGGGCTCGGGCTCGACACCGAGTCCGCCGGGGAGTACCTGTTCGAGGAGCTCGCCGTCGGCCCGTCCGGGTTCGTCACCAGTGGTGGCGCGCGGGCGGTGCTGGACAAGTTCCGGCTCGACCGGCGGAGCTTCGCCGAAGACCTGGGTTCGCTCGACGACCTGGCGGACCGGTACCAGCTCGCCGACGCCTGGCTGCGGTCCTTCGCGGACTCGGCCGGGCTGCCGGCCGACGAGCTGCCCGAAGCCGTCGCGATCGAGCTGTGCGACCTGCCGCGGTACGACTCGTCGGCGACGCTGACGGCCACTGTGGACGGTCTGCTCGGCGCGCACCCGCGGATCACCGGGCGGTCGGTGACCGTGCGGCTCGACGAGACGCTCGCCAGGACGCACCGCTTCCGCCGTGACCGCGTGCCGGGCTTCCGCGCGTACCAGCGGCTGCGCAACGAGCTGGTCGCGGCCGAACGCGACCGGCTCCGGCTGGAGGAGTACCGGCCGAAGGTGATGAGCGCCTTCGTCCGGAACCGGCTGCTCGACGAGGTCTACCTGCCGCTGATCGGGGACAACCTGGCCAAGCAGCTCGGCGCGGCCGGCGACGCCAAGCGCACCGACCAGTCCGGGCTGCTGCTGCTCATCTCGCCGCCGGGGTACGGCAAGACGACGCTCATGGAGTACGTCGCCAGTCGCCTCGGACTGGTGTTCGTCAAGGTCAACGGGCCGGCGCTCGGCCACGACGTCACGTCGGTCGACCCTGCGGACGCGCCGAACGCGACCGCGCGGCAGGAGGTCGAAAAGATCTCGTTCGCGCTGGAGCAGGGCAACAACGTGCTGCTGTACCTCGACGACATCCAGCACACGTCGCCGGAACTGCTGCAGAAGTTCATCTCGCTGTGCGACGCGCAGCGGCGGATGGAAGGCGTGTGGGAGGGCCGCACGCGGACCTACGACCTGCGTGGCAAGCGGTTCGCGGTGTGCATGGCCGGCAACCCGTACACCGAGCAGGGCAAGCGGTTCCGGATCCCCGACATGCTCGCCAACCGCGCGGACGTCTGGAACCTCGGCGACGTGCTGTCCGGCAAGGAAGAGCTCTTCGCGCTCAGCTACGTCGAAAACGCGCTGACGTCGAACACCGTGCTGGCGCCGCTCGTGTCGCGTGAACGGTCCGATGTGGACATCCTGGTCCGGATGGCCCGCGGCGACGGGTCCGCGCGGGCGGACCAGCTTTCGCACGCGTATTCGGCCACGGAGCTGGAGCAGGTCCTCGCGGTGCTGCGGAAGCTGCTGCGGGTGCAGCGGACCGTGCTGGCGAACAACCAGGCCTACATCGCTTCGGCGGCGCAGGCGGACGCTTCGCGCACCGAACCGCCGTTCCAGCTGCAGGGCTCGTACCGCAACATGAACAAGCTCGCCGAGCGGATCGTGCCGGTGATGGACGACGCCGAGCTCGAAGCCCTGATCGACGACCACTACGCCGGCGAGGCGCAGACGCTGACCTCGGGTGCCGAGGCCAACCTGCTCAAGCTGGCCGAGCTGCGGGGACGGCTGTCCCCGTCGCAGGCCGCCCGGTGGGCCGACGTCAAGGCCGCGTACCTGCGGGAACAGGCGCTCGGCGGGGACGGCGAGGACCCGATGAGCCGCGCGGTCGGCGCGGTGGGCCTCCTGGCCGACCGGGTCGAGGCGGCCATCGGGCGAGCGGCCCAGCAGCTGGCGCGGGAAGAGGCTTAATTGCTTTGACGCGGCTCGGCACGTCCGGCGATGATGGGTGCCACACGAACCGAGGAGGGCACATGACGACCATGGAATGGCAGCACATGGTGCACTTCTCGGGGCTCCCTGTCATGACGTAGCCGCGTCGTGCTCCAGGGAGCCGCCCGCCGGGAAACCGGGCCGGGCGGCTTTCTTCTTATATCGGCGAGCTTGGGAAGCGGCGCGGCCTCCAAAACCGCGGCCAGAGGGTTCGACTCCTTCCGCCGGTGCTCTTTTCCCGGCATTCGTCTTCGCTGCAACCAGTGCGCGGACGCGAATGCGCTCGGCGCGTTGGTCCAGCGGTACGGATCCCCGGTTCTCACCCGGGAGACCCGGGTTCGACTCCCGGACGCGCTACCTTGGCCGAAGCCGAAGGAGACGAGGCCCCGGGTTGTGGTCCCGGGCGAAGCCGGTGCGAGTCCGGTCGGCCAACCCACCGCGCGCGGTTCGGTAACCAGCGGGGCCTCATAAGCTCCGCCGACGTGGTTCGACACCACGGCGCGCGACCACCTACCCGGGGGAACTTCCATGCTGCAGACGATCATCGGCCACACCCTGCGCGTCCCGCGCGCCGCCGCCCCGGCCGGCGACGGGTCCGCCGTCGCCCGGCAGCTGGACGTCGTGCTGCTCAGCGTGGGGTTCAAGGCCGATCGCGCGCTGCTCGGCCACCTGTCCACCGTGGCACCCGGCGCGGCGATGGACCTCGCCGCGGCCGTCGTCGGCGCCGTCCGCGGCCTGGTCGGCGACCACGTGCGGCACAACGCCTACTTCAAGAAGTTCCCGCGCCGCGTGCCGGACACCGTCGAGTTCTGGGTCTCCTGCCTGCGCCACACCGGCGGCGGCGACGTCGTCGACCTGCTCACGCTGCCGGGCTACGGCCGCTACCAGCACAGCTTCGCCGACCTGCTCGCCGCGCACGACGAGCTGGTCGCGTCGATCAAGGACCGGGTGACCGTCGTCCACTTGGGCGGCACGCTGGAGGAAGAAACCCGCGCGCTGTACCGATCCTTGGCCGAGTCCGGCACCCCGCTGGGGGAAGCCGACCTGCAGCTGCTCGCCGAGCTGGCGGTCACCTGCGGGGACGTCGAGCTCGAAGCCGTGCCGGTGCGCGAGAACCGGGCCGTGCTCAACGCCGTCCGGCTGGCGGAAGGCCGGCCGCTGGTGGCGGTCGACACCGTCGTCGACGTGCTGCGCGCGGCGTGCCAGGCCAGCGGCGGCGACGTCACGCTGGCCGAACCGACCCGGTTCCGCAGCTTCCGCCGCCGCGAGCGGCGTGTCCTGCTCGCCGCGCTCGACGGTGTGATCGCGGGCAACGCGGGCAAGCTCGGTGACGTTTCCCGCTTCGCCGAACGGTTCAAGCGGCTGGGCAGCTACCTGCACCCGTACGAGACCACGGCGTACCCGGGCGCGCGCGAGGTGTTCGACGTCGCCCGCGGCGACCGCAAGGTGTCCTCGGTGGCCGGCCGTGCGGAGCGCGCGTTCGCCGACGGCGATGTTTCGCGCGCCGCCGAGGTGCTGACCGCCGCGCCGGGCCTGTTCATGCGATCGCTGGATCGGCTGCTGCGGCAGGCCGATCCGGTCGACGACGTCCTCGCCGCGGCCGGCACGGTGCTGGGTTCGGTGTCCGGCCGGGTGCTGTGCTCCGTGCGCGAGCACCTGGTGAACCGCGCCACGCCGGACGCCGCCCGTGTGTTCACGACGCGCAGCCGTCGCGCGTGGGTCGCCGCCGACACCCGCCCGCCGCTGCCGCGCGAAGTGATCGCGCGGGTGAGCGACCTGATCGACGCCGAACTCTCCGCACGGCTGCCGGCCGGCGGGCGGCTGGTGGTCGACCCGGCCGTGCTGGACGTCGCGCTCCCGCTGTCGGGGAAGGCGAGCGAGGACGGGTTCGCCGTGCTGCCGCGCGGTTCGCGCACCCACGTCGAGGGGGAAGTGCTGCGGTTCTTCACCTATTGGCGGCAGGCGCGGGAAACGACCGACTTCGACCTGTCGGCGTTGCTGCTGGACGCCCGCTTCCGGTACGCCGGGCACGTGTCGTGGACCAATTACCACGACGGCGGCGCGGTGTACTCGGGCGACCTCACCGAGGCGCCGGACGGGGCGACCGAGTTCATCGACATCCCGCTGGACTCGCTCGGCGCCGCGTACGTCGTGCCGCAGGTAAACGTCTTCTCCGGCGAAGGTTTCGACGACGTCGCCGAGTCGATGTTCGGCTGGATGCTCCGCGACCGGGCGCAGGCCGGCGCGCCGTTCGAGCCCCGCACCGTGCGGACCCGCTCGGACCTGCGCGGCCGCGGCCGCGTCGCGCTGCCGATGGTCTTCGGCCGCGACCGGTCCGGCACGTGGACGGCGACCTGGCTGCACCTGTACCTGTCCGGCTCGCCCCGGTTCAACCGGCTCGAGACGAACCAGGCGAGCACGAGCGTGCTGGCGCGCGGCCTGGTCGAGCGGAAGTACCTGACCGTCGGGTACCTCGTCGGGCTGATGCGCGACACCGAGGTGACCGTGTGGGAGCCCGGCGCGCGGCCGGCCGAGCCGGTCACCTACGTCGGCCTGCACCGGCCGGAAGGGCTGCCCGAGGGGTCGACCGTGCTCACGCTGGAGACGCTCAACCGGCTGGTCCCGGCCTGATAGGGTGGTCGATGCGAGGCCATGAGCGGGCTTCCTTCTCCTCTGTAAACGGCTTAGCCCGCTCGCCTTCCTCGCCTCGACGGAAATTGTCGGACCCCTCGTCTAACGTCTCGATGAGACCGGACGAGGGGAGTCCCGATGACCACGCACACCCTGGAAACACCCGAAGCCGACATCGTCTACGACGTGCACGGCCCGGCGCCCGCCGAGAGTCCGCGGCCACCGCTGTTCATGATCGGGCAGCCGATGACGGCGGAGGGGTTCGGCGCGCTGGCGTCGCACTTCGCCGACCGCACGGTGGTCACCTACGACCCACGCGGGCTCGGGCGCAGCGTCCGCAAGGACGGACGCGAGGACCACGTGCCGGCCGTACAGGCGGAGGACATCCACGCCGTCATTTCGGCGCTCGGCGCCGGGCCGGTGGAGGTGTTCGGCAGCAGCGGGGGCGCGGTCGCCGGGTTGGCGCTGGTGACGGCGCACCCGGAGGCCGTGAGCACGCTCGTCGCCCACGAGCCGCCGATCGTCGCGTCCCTGCCGGACGCGGCCGCGGCCGAGCGGGCCGGCCAAGCGGTGCGGGATGCTTACGAGGCCAAGGGGTTCGGCGCCGGAATGGCCGCGTTCTTTGCGATGACGTCGTGGCAAGGCCCGTTCACCGACGCGTATTTCGCACTCCCACTGGCGGACCCGGTCCAATTCGGACTCCCGCCCGAGGACGACGGCCGCCGCGACGACCCACTCCTGACCGACCGCACACTGGCGGTGAGCGCGTACCGGCTCGACGTCCCGGCCTTGGCGGCGGCTCGGACGCGGATAGTCGTGGCGGTCGGGGAGGAGTCGCGGGAGGTGTACGCCGGCCGCGCGGCGATCGGAACGGCGACGCTGCTCGGCCAGGAGGCGACGGTGTTCCCGAGCCACCACGGCGGTTTCCTCGGCGGTGAGGACGGCTATGCCGGGCAGCCGGAGGCCTTTGCCAAGAAGCTGCGGGAGGTGCTTGAAGGCTGAGTGCCGCCCCCGCTCGCGGCGGCCAGCTGCGGGCTCGAGCTCGCGGCGGCGTGCCTCGCGGCCCGGGGCGGCGATCGGCATGGCCGGGGCTGCTTGGGCGGATGTTGCCGTGCGGCGGCGGTTCCTGCGGCGGCGAGGCGGCCGGAGCCTTCGGCAACCCACTCCAGGAGGTCCTCAAGAACCAACCCGCATCTCTCCAACGCGCGCCGGACTCAATCAAACGTTTGGTTGACAGAGTCGTCCGGTTGCTTGACGATGGCTGGGTCAAGGTCGTCGCTGGGGAGGTACGTCGTGGAGAGGCACGCGCTCAGGTGGTGGGCACTGGCGGTCGCGGTCCTCGCGGTGCTGGTGGACATGATCGACAACCAGATCGTCGCGGTGGCCCTGCCGACCATCCGGCGGGAGCTCGGCACCGGCGAGGCCGCGCTGCAGTGGATTTCGGCCGGCTACGCGCTGGGCTTCGCGCTCACGCTGATCACCGGCGGCCGGCTGGGGGACCGGCACGGGCCGAAGAGGCTGTTCGTGGCGGGCATGCTCGTGTTCACGGCCGCCTCGCTCGGGGCCGGGCTCGCCGGGCACGCCGGCGTGCTGATCGCCGCGCGGGTGGTGCAGGGTGTCGGCTCCGGGCTGATGGTGCCTCAGGTGCTGTCGTTCGTCCACGCGGAGTTCGACGAGCGCGAACGCCCGAAGGCGATGACCTGGTACGCGGCCGCGTTCCCGGTCGGCGGGCTCGCCGGGCCTCTGCTGGGCGGCGCGCTGACCGAGGCCGACCTCTTCGGCACCGGCTGGCGGGCGATCTTCCTGGTGAACCTGCCCATCGGCGTGCTGGCGCTGGCCGGCGCGCTGGTCACCATGCCCGGCCGGCCGGGGTTCTTCCGGCACCGGATGGACCCCGTCGGGCTGGGGCTGCTGACCGCCGCGCTGTTCGCCGTCTTCTACCCGCTGGTGCAGGGGCGCGAGCTGGGCTGGCCGGCGTGGTCGATCGCGCTGCTGGTGGCGGCCGTCCCGCTGGCCGGCGTGTTCGCGTGGCACCAGCGGCGCCAGTTCCGCCGCCGCGGCGAACCGCTGCTCCCGCCGGACCTGCTGCGGCAGGTGGCCGGCAGCCAGGCCGTCCTGCTCTGCGTCAACACCGGCGTCGGCGTCTTCTTCGTCCTGACGCTGCACCTGCAGCTCGGGCTCGGCTTCACGCCGTGGGAAGCGGCTCTGACGTTCGCGCCGTCGACGCTCGGCATCGTCGTGGGCAACGTCCTGGCCATGCGCCTCGCCCCGAAGCTCGGGCGCGCCTTCACCGCCGGCGCCGTCGGCGTGCTGCTGGCCGGGTTGGTGGTGCTCGCCGTCCTGGTGTCGCAAGTGGACACCGCACTGCGCGGCTGGGAACTGGTGGTGCCGGTGATCGCCGTCGGGCTCGGCATGGGGGCGGTGCTGAACGCACTGTTCGCGACGTCGATGGCGGGGATCCGGCCCGAGCAGGCCGGCGCGGCGTCCGGCGTCGTGAACACGACCGTCCAGCTCGGCACGGCGACCGGCATCGCCTTGTTCGGCACCGTCTTCTTCACCCGGCTGGACAGCGGATCCGCGTCGGCGACGGCGGGCGCGCTCGCGGTCAGCGCCGGGGTGCTCGTGCTGGCCCTCGTCCTCACGGCGGCGCTGCCTCAACCGTCTGTTCGACAGAGTCAAGCGGCTGGTTGACGTATAGTCGCGGCGTGACCGCGTCGAAGCCCCGCCGTTCGCCGAAGCCCCAGGAGCGTCAACGGGATCCGGAGCGCACCCGCCGGCTGATCCTGGAGGCGGCGGCCGCGGAGTTCGCGGCGAAGGGCTACGCCGGCGCGCGAATCGCGGCGATCGCGGCGCGGGCCGGGGTGAACCAGCAGCTCATCTCGTACTACTTCGACGGCAAGGAAGGCCTGTACCGGGCGATGTCGGAGGGGTGGGGACAGCGGCAGAGCGAACTGATGGCGCCGGACCTGCCGCTGTCCGAACAGGTCCGGCGGATGGCTCTGGAAACGGTGGAGAGCCGCGACGGCGTCCGGCTGCTGGCGTGGTCGGGCCTGGAGTACGAAGGCCCGGACACCGACCCCGACCACGCGCCGCGCACGCAGCGCCTGACCGGGACGGTGGAGCGGCTCGGCGCGCTGAAGGCCGAGGGCCGTCTCCCGGACTGGGCCGACCCGGAATGCCTCACGGTGCTGCTGATGGCGGCGGCGATGGCCCCGGTGACGTTGCCGCACGTGGTCGACGGCCTGACCGGGACGCAGGCGGACTCGCCCGAGTTCGTCCGGCGGTACGCCGACCAGCTGGCCAGCCTGATCGAACACCTGGAGTCCACCGGCCCTTAGTGCGCGACGGGTTCGGCAGCGGCGGTGGCGGTGGCGGCCGGCGCGGCAGGCCCGGGCGTGCTCGCCGGAGCACTGGGCCCGGCCAGCGCCAGCCCGGCGAACAGCGCGATCAGGACGATGCCCAGCGCGGTGCGGAGAAGGGCGGAAACGGAACAGACGACCATCATGGCAGACTCCTCGGAATTCCCCGGTGAACGGGATTCGGTGGATTTCACGGTGGTTTCGCGAAATTCCGGTCTGTATCGATGGTGCGCGCCGGACGCCGGTCGCGACAAGGTGTTTCCCGTTGCCGGCAACGTCTTTCGCCGGGGAAACTCAGCTCGCCGGCTTGGAACTCAATGCGTGGTCATGACGGCAACCTCACCCTGGATTTCGACTTCCCTGCGGTTGATCGCCGCGACGGAAGCCTTCGCTACCCCGCCGGGCGCGGTGGCCAGTTAGTGTCCAGCTTTTGACCTGTTTTCCCCAGGGCAGACCTGTCGTGAGTGGTAACGCGGGTCAGAACCCGCGTTACCACTCACCACGGCCGGAGAGGGCGAGGCTCACTCCGCGAACGCCGGCCTATCCCGGTACTCGGCCTCACCCAGCACCGCCGGGTTGAGGGTGACCCGGTACGCCGCCGCCTCCGCCCACCAGCGCCCTGCTTCCGCGCGGTCTCCGCGGGCTGCCGCCGTGTTTCCCAAACCCGTCAACGCCCTCGCCCGCTCGTACTCGTTGCCCGCGTCGTCGGCCACCTCGGCCGCCAGGTGATAGCCGCGCGCGGCCTCCTCCCAGCGGCCCGCGCGGAAGTGCACCCAGGCCACGCAGTTGACCGACATCGCCCGGTCCACCGGCAGCTGAGCGAGCTCGGACGCCTCCGAAGCCGCCGCCAGGGCCTCGGGAAAGCGGTCCAGGGCCACCGAAGCGAGGGCGATCCCGCGCAGCGCGATCACCACGTTGCGGGTGCGGCCCGTGCGGCGGTACACCTCCAGCACCGTCATCAACTCGGGCAAGGCCGCCTCCGCTTCGCCGCGGTACAGGCGGGCCCACGCCAAGCTGGACAGCGCGTCGATCGTGCCCCGGTCGTCCCTGGCCAGGGCGAACTCCGCCTGGGCCTGCTGGTGGAAGCGGACCGCCTCGTCGGGACGGCCCGCCTCGATGTGGGCCATGCCGAGGTTGTTGAGGATCATGCCCGTCGCGCTCGGGTCGGCCGCCGCGCGGGCCGCCTCCAGTGCTCGCTCGTGCGTGCGGATCCACGGCTCGAACAGCTTCTCGCGGAAGAAGAACGCCCGGAGCACGAACGCCAGCTGCCAGCAGCGGTCGTGCAACCCGTGGCGGGCCGCGGTATCGACGATGTCCGCGAGCGTCGGCCACTGCGCGCCCAGCCAAGCCAGTGCGCCTTCGGCGTCCGAGAACGGCGTGACGGCCGGGGCCGGCAGGCCGGTCGGCGGGCGGAAGCGGTACGGCTCGGCGAGCTCGTCGGCCGCCACCGTCAGCGCGACGAGGTGCTCGACCAGCCGGCGTACGGCGACTTCGCGGTCCTCCGCCGCCACTTGGGGCAACGCGTGCTTCGCCGCGAAGGTGCGCATCAGGTCGTGGAGCTCGACGTACCCGCGTTCGTCGCGGACGACCAGGTGGGCGTCGTGCAGCCGGTCGACCAGCCGGTCCGTCTCGCCCGCGTCGAGACCGGCGAGCGCTTCGACGGCGCTCGTCTCCGCGGCCGCCGCGGGGTGCAGGGCGAGCAGGCCCAGCAACCGCCGCTGGTCGTTGGGCAGTGCTTCGTACGAGACGGCGAACGCGGTGGCGACGCTCCGCTCGCCGTCCTCCAGCGCGCCGAGGCGGGTTGTCTCGTCGGCCAGCCGGTCGCGCAGCTTCGCCGCCGTCCAGCCGCCCGCGATGAACCGGGCCGCGACGATCCGGACCGCGAGCGGCAACTGCCCGCAGTGCCGGACGATCTCGGTCGCCACCTCGTCGTCGGCCGGCGCGTGGTCGTCGGCGACGGACCGCAGCAGCCGCACGGAGTCGCTCAGCGGCAGCACGCCGACCGGGAAGTGCCAGGCGTCGTCGAGCGCGGGCAGCCGGCCGCGGCTGGTGACCAGGATCCGCGACGACGTCTCGCCGTCGGTGATGGCCCGGATCTGCTCGGCGGACCGGACGTTGTCCAGCACCAGGATCATCCGCCGCCCGCGCAGCTGGTCGCGGACCAGGTTGGCCAGGCCGTCTTCGTCGGCGGGGAGCTGGTCGGCCGAGACGTCCAGCAGCCGCAGCAGCCGGTGCAGGGCTTCGCCCGGCGACAGCTCGACGGCCCCGGGGGTGTGGCCCCGGAGGTCGAAGAACAGGCAGCCGTCCGGGAAGGTCTCCGCGACCCGCCGGGCGGCGGCGACGGCCAGCGCCGTCTTGCCCGCGCCCGCCATTCCGTGCACCACCCCGACCCGGGCGCTGTCCCGCCCGAGCAGCAGCGCGGAAAGCGCCGCCAGTTCGGTTTCACGGCCGACGAAGTACCGGCCGCTGTCCGGCAGCCCGACGATGCCGCCGGCGCTGCGGCGGGCGGGGAATGCCGATTCCGCGACGAGGGCGAGCAGTTCTCCGCCCGCTCCCAGTGCCTGGTCGCAGGCCTTGGCGAGCTCGCGGTTCACGCGGGCCTTGCCGTTCTCCACCTTGCTGAGGTAGCCCTTGGTGAAATGGACGGACGCAGCGAGTCCGGTCAGTGACATGCCGACCGACATCCGTCGACGCTTCAATTCCGCTCCAAAGTCCGGCATGGGTCGATCATCCTGTAATCGGTGAACGGGGGGAAGGTCCGCCGGCGGCCCGGGCCCGCCGGCGCGAGTTGCTGGTCAGCCCAGCAGGGAGACCAGCTGGCCGAGCACGATGATGAAGTGCGTGTGCATCGGGTTCCCCTTTCCGGATCACCGCCACCGCGGTTTTCCCGCGGCGGCTTCCTTGGTTGCCGGAGGATTCCGGCGAACCAAGCTTGACCCGGCGAATTGCCCAGCGGGAGACGTTTCCCGTTGCCTCTCAAAGGAAATCGCTGACCTGCGCGGTTTCCCGGAACGGGAAACGGCGGGAAACAGGTGATGGCGTCGTGGAGCGCGCCCGAGGTGGGTAGACTTCCACGCAACGACCAAGACGGAGGTGACGGCTTGGCTCAGGAGGCGGCCGAAGCGAAGATCAACGCTCTCTCAGCGGAGCTGAAACTGCTTCGCAAGGGGCTCGGCGTCCAAGCGAAGACCCTGCCTGCGCTGGTCGGGGAACAGTTGCGCGAAGTGTGCGGTGTCGACGAAGAAGACACCCCGGGAACGGTTCGCGGCAAGGTGGTCGAAACGCTCCGCCGGTTGATCGAAAAACTGCCCGAATCGCAGCGGCGCACGGCGCGGATCGTCCTGGGGTTCGGCACCGGCCCGAACGAGCGCTACACCCAGCGCCTGGAACTGCTGGGCACGGGCGCCGACCGGAACGTGCGCACGATGCAGCGCCGCGCCGACGACGTCATCTACCTGATCGCCGAGGCCGCGTACGGTGCGCCGTCGCCCTACGGCGGCTCGCTGATCAGCGATGACGGCCCCTGGCACACCTCGGCGCTGGCGGTCCGGCTGACGTTGACCGGGGTGGCGGCCGCCGAGGTCTTCGAGACGCGCCGGGTGGTCAGTCACGTCGCCGGGCTCGCTGACGTCGAGCACGCGATCTCCCTCGCCCGGCCGGCGAGCACCACCGTCCAGCCGGACCTTTCGGGCCTCGGCATCGACGTCGTCGCCGGCGGTGAAGTGCATTCGGTACGGATGGTCAGCTCGTCCCGGGTTGCGTTCAGCCTGCGCCCGCCGCAGCCGCTGGACGCCGGCGACGAGCACGAGTTCTTCTTCCGCATCCGGGTCGACGAGCTGCCCTCGCCGTTCTACTGCTGCACGCCGGAGTTCCCGTGCGAGAGCTTCGACCTCAACGTCCGGTTCGACCGGCGGCAGCCACCGCAGCGCGTCTGGCGCATCGACGGCGAATTCTCCAAGGACGCCCAAGACCCGCTGACCGCGCGCAAGCCGCTCTTCCTCGACAACGCGGGCGAGGTGCACACCAGCTTCCGCGAGCTGCGGCCGGCGCGGTCCTACGGCGTGGGCTGGCAGCCCGCTTCTTGAACCACCAGCCGCTTCCCCGTGCACCGGAGCGAGCCGGCTGTGCGGTGTCCGCTCCATGCTCCTCCTCGCCGTGACCGCCACCGTCCACAATGCCGCATCGGGCGCGCGTTGGGCGTGACGAAAAGTGGACAAAAACTCGACAGTGCTTACCCGGCTGAGAGACGCCGTCCGTGCCATCATCGGGCATGGTCACGAGTGAACCGGAGCTCAACAGCGGCGTGCTGCCCGGGAACGTGCGCGCCGACGACTGGATCATGCTGGTGCTCGCCGCCGGTTCGGTCGGGTTGCTCGGGTTCATGGTGCTCAGCCCGCCCACGCGCGACGTCGGGTTCATCATCTTCTCCATCGACTGCGGGATCTGCGGGATCTTCCTGCTCGAGTTCCTGTGGCGGTGGCGGAAACGGCGGTGGGCGCGGAAGTTCCTCGTACGCAACTGGTACGAGCTGTTCGCCATGATCCCGGTCGCGCACCCCGCGATGGCCGCGCACAAGTTCATCAGCGTCGTCCTGCTGCTCGTGCGGATCGGGCGGGCCGCGGACCGGGCCGTCGGCGAGCAGTTCACCTACCGGCTCGTCGACAAGCTGTCCGAGCCGATCGTGAAGGCGATCAAGAAACCGGTGACCATCGCGGTGCTCGACGAGGTCGTCAAGGTGCTCGAAACCGGCAACTACCCGGAGAACCTGGCCAAATCGCTCGGGGCGCACAAGGACGAGCTGCGCTCGATCATCGCCGAGAAGATCGCCGCGGACCCGCAGCTCGGGAAGCTCAAGCGGCTGCCCTTCCACGACGAGATCGTGCGCGCCTGCGTCGACACCTCGTTCCGCGTGCTGCTGGAGGTCCTCCTCGACCCGCGGATCGACGACTTCTTCTCCGCCGTGGTCCGCGACAACCGCGAGCAGATCCGGCTGGCCGTGCAGCTCGGGCTCAACGAGGTCGACGACGAAGACCGGGAGAAGGCCCTCGGCGTGCGCACCCAGCGCGCGGCCGCGCACGAGTACGACCGGCTGCACCCGGGCTCACGACCGTGACTCCAGGTACGCGCTGAGCCGCGCGGCGGCGGCGAGCATCGCCAGGCCACGGGCGGTCAGCCGGTCCTGCCAGGTTTCGAGCGCCTCGGCCAGCGACTCCGTGCCACCCGCGGTGCGGACCTGCTCGACGACCGTCGCGATGTGGGCCAGCGGGTAGCCGCCGCGGCGGAGCAGGTGGGCCAGTTCGGCGTCGCGGATGTCGGCCGCCTGGAAGACCCGGTGGCCGGTCGCCCGGTTCCGCGAAGGCACCAGGATGCCCGCGCGTTCCCAGGCCCGCACGGTCGCCGCGGTGACGCCGAGGCGGTGCGCGAGCTCGCCGATCGACCAGCCGGCGGCGGCTGGCGCGGGGGCGGGCCCGGTCGTCAGGTGCCCGATCGCCGTGCGGACAGTGTTGAGGGTTTCCCGGTCCCGGAGCAGCTGCTCGTGGCCGCGGTCGACGAGCGTCAGCGCGCGGGGGAGGTCGCCGTCGTTGGCCGCGTGCATGATCCCGCCGGCCGTGGCGTGCCCGTAGGCCGGGACCAGCGCGAGGAACGCGCGCAGGGCGGCCGCGTGGACTTCGGTGTAAATCCGGTAGCCGCTCGCGGTGCGGGCCGCCGGCGGGAGGAAGCCGTCCTGTTCGTAGTTGCGGACCGCCTGCGTGGAGATGCCGTGCTCGCGGGCGAGGTCCGCAGGTCTCAACTGAGTCTTCAAGGATACGATTCAACCACATGGACCTCACCGACTTCACCGCCGAGCTGCTCGGGCTGGGCGAGCCGACCCACTTCGAGCCGGCCTGCGCGTGGCTGCGCAACGACCTCTTCGCCCGGCTCGCCGAGCACGGCTTCCGGTCGATCGCCCTGGAGACCGACCGCGTCGCCGCGCTCGACGGCGGCTTCTCGCACAACCTGGGCGAAGTGGCCGCCAACCAGCAGCTGCTGAAGTGGCTGCGCGAGTACAACGACAAGGCCGACGAGCCGTTGACCTTCCACGGCTTCGACGCCCCGACCGAGATGTTCAGCGCCCCCAGTCCGCGCGGCTACCTCCAGCACGTCCGCGACTACCTGGGCCTGGACGTCGACATCGCGGCGCTGACCGGCGACGACGAGCGGTGGAGCCGTCAGGAGGCGATCCTCGACCCGGCCCAGTCGCCCGGCGCGTCGCCCGAGGCCCGCGAGCTGCGGGTCATCGCCGACGACCTGCTCGTCGCCCTCCACGCCGTCGCGCCCCGGCGGGACGCCGCCTGGGAGCGGGCCAAGGTGCACGCCCTCGCGGGACGCGGCTTGCTGCGCTACCACGCGGCGTCCGCCCAGCCCGGCGACCGGGACACGAGGATTTCGCGGCTCGCGGGCATGCGCGCGGTGCTCATGGCCGAGAACCTCCTGGACATCCGGGCCATCGAGGCACCCCGCGGCCCGACGCTGGTGTTCGCGCACAACGGCCACCTGCAACGTTCGGGGGCCGGCGCGGGCGCGATCGTCGGGGCCCTCTTCGGCGACCGGTACGCGTTCGTCGCCGGCAGCCTCGGCCGCAGCGAAGCCATCGGCCTCGGCGAGCCGGCGCCGGACACCTACGAAGGCGTGCTCCAGCGGGGCACCGAAACCTGGCGGCTGGCCGCCGTCCCGGCCGGGCGCCGGCGCACCGACACCAAGCCCGAACGCGGCTATTTCGGCCTCGACGCCGCCGTGCTCGAAAGTGCCACGGCGGTGTGGCATATAGCCCTAGGCACGGAAAGCCCCCGCACCGAGCCGGGTGCGGGGGCTGCCGAGTACCCGGTTACGGGTAGCTGACCACGTTGACCGGCACCGTGCCCGAAGGCGTGACGCCGCCGGTGTCGTTGATGACGTGCGTGATCGTGCCGCGGTAGTTGAGCGACACCGTCAGCAGGCTGTGGAACCGGACGCCGCTGGTGTTCGGCACCTCGAACGCGTGGTAGCTGGACACCGCGGGGTTCGTGTCGAAGAAGCAGTAGCTCCCGAGACCCCATGCCTCATGGGACGTCACGTTCGACCCGACCTTGTAGGCGGCGTACCCGGCGACACCCGATGGCGCGTTCCACGACGCCTGGTTCGGCACGTCGTAGGGCATCTCGTTCTGGAAGAAGATCGTCCGGCCGCCCTGGCCGTTCCAGATCACCTGGTACTTCTGGTAGTGCTCGACGAACAGGCCGGTGGCCAGCACGTTCGCGCCGTTCACCACGAGCCCGGTGTCGGCCGTGTTGGTGTTCCAGCCGTACGTGCCCGCGTTGCCGTGGTCGGCCCGCCACGCCCAGATGTGGTCGATGATCGTGTTGGCGCTGTTGACGATCAGGCTGTTCGTCGCCTTGCCGGCGATCGCGCCGCCGATCCGGAAGAACACGTCCTGGACCGTCGTCGGGTTCGAAGCGTGCGACGCCGATGAGCCGGACTGCCCGACCGTGAGCAGGGCCTGCGAGTTCGTCGTGCCCGCGTCGAAGAGCAGGCCCTTGAGCCGCACGCCGTCCACATCGGACACCTGCATCGCGTTGACGCCGTTGTCGGGCACCAGCGTCGGGTAGCCGATGCCGAGGATCGTCGTGTTCGCCTTGGTGACGTTGAGCGTCTGGTTGAGGTGGTAGACGCCCGGTGTGAAGAACAGGTTGCAGCCGGCGGCGAGGGCGTTGTTGATCGACGCGGCCGTGTCACCGGACTTGACGACGTAGAACTGGCTCATCGGCGCCGACGTGCCCGGGGTGCTGCCGTTCGCCCAGCTCGGGCCGGACGCGTTGGTGCGCAGGGACGGCAGGAACACGCGGTACTTGCCGGTGCCGTCGACGTAGAGATAAGGCACGTCGCGCGAGACCGGGGTCGTCGCGAGCGTGGTCTCGGGCGGGTTCGGGAAGGTGGTCGCCGGCGCGCCGCTGGTGCCGGAGAAGACCATGTTCCAGACGCCGCCGTTCCAGCTGCCGAGCTGCGAGTCACGGGTGTACCACTGCTGCTGCGACACCGACGCGGCCTGGCCGGCCACCTTCGTGTCGGCGATGTAGCCGCCGCTGGCGAAGCCGTAGCTCGCCGGGTACAGCTGCAGCCCGCCGCGGACGTCCATCCGGCGGAACGGCGCGGCCTGCGCCACCGCCCACCGCTCGTTGCCGCCGGACGGGTTGACGGCCATGTTCTCGGCCGAGCGCCAGAAGTTCTGCAGCGCGACGCCGTTGTCGGAGGCGTTGAAGGCGTCGACCGTGACGTCCCCGTTGATCAGGACATCACCCGGGTTCTGCCCGAGACCGGCGACCGAGGTGTAGAAGCCGACGTTGTCGTGCACGTTGTTGTAGGTGCCCGGCTTGAACAGGTGCGCGACGCGCCGGTCCGCCATCTGCGCGGTCAGCGTGTCCTTCTGGTTGTTGAAGTCGGTGTCCAGCTGCGCCTGGATCGTCGCCGCGGACATGCCCGGGTCGAAGATCCGCACGTTCGGCCCGAAGTTCGGGGTGTCGGACTGCGTCGGGCAGCCGGCTTGCGTGCCGATCGTGTAGCTGGCGCTCGACACCGGGGACGTCGTCGAACCGGACTTGAGGGCGATCGCGTTGACCGTGCGGGAGTTCGGGACGCTGATCGGTCCGCTGTAGAGCGTGGAGGACGCGGTCGGCGTCGAGCCGTCCACCGTGTACCGGATGGTCGCGCCCGCGGTGGCGCTGCTGATCGTCACCGTCTGGGCGCTCGAGTACGTGCCGCCCGGCGGGCTGAACGTCGGCGCCGCGACCGTCGTCGTGCCGCCGCCGACGGTGTAGCTGAAGTGCGGGGTGTCGTACTGCGGGCCGCTCTTCTCGTAGGTGAACCAGTAGTCGAGGACGTTTCCGCTGCTCAGGCCGTTGACGGTGGTCCGCCAGGTGCCGGAGCCGTTGGTCATCCGGACGTTCTGCTGGCCGACGCCCGGTACGCCGGTGTAGTGGATGTCCACGTACAGCGCCGGGGTCGTCGGGGTGAAGCTGATCTGCACCTGGCTGGCACTGGGCTGCGTGACGCTCTGCGTGTAGTCGTCCGCGGCCAGCGCGGCCGGGGCGCTCAGCCCGGCCGCCACCAGCACTGCCGAGGCGACGAGCGCGAGGCCCGGGCCGCGTCGTCGTAACTTGTCCAAGGTCCGGTTCACGCCGTGACACCTCCGCCGTTGGGGATTCCACGAGGCATTTGTTGCGAGTCACAACAAAGTAGCTCCCGCTCAACGGTGCTTCGGTCACTTTTCGGTAACACTTGTCTGGACCAATAACTCGAAGGGGTGAGAAGGTTCGTCGCCGTTCGTCCGGTTCGCCGCGCGGTGGGCGAATGACTGAACCGAGAAACATCCGCTTGCCGGGTGACCTCGAACGAGTGACGTGCGACGATCCGCTGCCACACCTCGTCCCCTACCGAGGAGTAGGCCATGGCGTCTCCACGGCTGTTCCGGTCCCTCGTCGTCCTCTCCCTGATCGCGGCCCCGCTGACGGTGGCCGGCCCGACCGCCGAAGCGACGCCGCTGCAGAGCGGTGGCGTGGTCAGCTTCGGCTGCGCGAGCTCCGGCAAGTTCCACTGCCTCGGCAAGGCGATCCGGTCGCCGAAGGGCGCCGGCCCGCTGCTGAACTCGACCCCGGTCGGCTACGGCCCGGCCGAGATCCAGGCCGCCTACCACCTGGGCGGGCTGCACGCGAACGGCCGCACAGTGGCCATTGTGGACGCTCAGGACGCGCCGACCGCCGAGGCCGACCTGGCGAAGTTCCGCGCCGCACGGGGACTTTCGCCGTGCACGACGGCCAACGGCTGCTTCACGAAGGTCAACCAGAACGGCGCGGCGAGCCCGCTGCCCGCACCCGACTACGGCTGGGCGATGGAGATCAGCCTCGACCTCGACGCGGTGTCGGCGACCTGCCCGGACTGCCACATCCTGCTGGTGGAGGCCGACTCCCCGGACACCGACCCGCTGATGACGGCGGTCGACACGGCCGCGGCGACGCCGGGCGTGGTGGCGATCTCCAACAGCTACGGCGGCGCGGAGGACTCGACCGTCCTCACCGCGGACGCCCACCTGAACCACCCGGGCATCGCGGTCACGGCGTCCTCGGGCGACTCCGGCTACGGCGTCAGCTGGCCGGCGTCCTCGCCGTACGTGACGGCGGTGGGCGGCACGACCCTGAAGAAGGCGGCGACCACCACGCGCGGCTGGACCGAGACGGCGTGGAAGGGCAGCGGCAGCGGGTGTTCGGCCCTGGAAGCGAAACCGTCCTGGCAGCACGACACCGGCTGTGCGAAGAGGACGGTCGCGGACGTCTCGGCCGTCGCGGACCCGGCCACCGGGCTCGGGGTGTACGACACGTACAACAGCTGCGGCAGCTCGTCGTGGTGCGACCTCCTGCTGTCCCTGGGCCTGGCCCAGGGTGCGGACGGCTGGGTCCAGGTCGGCGGCACGAGCCTGTCGTCCCCGGTGATCGCGAGCGTGTACGCGCTGGCGGGCAACGCGGTGACGTCGGGGTCGTACCCGTACGCGCACACTAGCGGGCTCTACGACGTGACGTCGGGTTCGAACGGCACCTGCGGCGGCGCGTACCTCTGCACGGCGGGCGCCGGCTACGACGGGCCGACCGGGCTGGGCACGCCGAACGGGACGTCAGGGTTCTGAGCGCCGGACCGGCTCGCCGATCGCCGCGGTCAGCTCCGCGTCGATCCGCGGGCGCAGGTCGCCGAAGACGCAGACCGTCTCCTCCCACGGGTGCCCGAAGGTGCCCAGGCGGAGGTCACGGGTGAGGTAGAGGGCGTAGTCCCCGTCCGGGAAGACGGCGCCGGGCCGGCGCGGTCCGGCGCCGCCGACCCGGGCGGGGTCGAAGCGGTAGCCGACGTGCTGCCAGTCGAGCGAGTACAGCTCCTCGCCGGGCTCGACGGCCGCGCGGAGTCCCTTGTGGACGATGTCCTCCAATGCGTCCAGCTGCGGGTCGGTGAGGTCGCCGACGTGCCAGGTCGCCGACCCCGGTGGTTCGGTGATGCCGGGGAACTCCCGCATGCCGGGCCGGAAGGCGAACCGCGCGGAGAAGCGTGCCCAGAGCTCGTCGTACTCCGGCTCGGAGAACAGCCGGCGGACCGGCCGGGTCCGCGCCGGCTCGCCGGGCGCGGCCAGGTGGTGGCGGGTGACCGTGGTGACCTCGCGCATCCCGGCGGCTTCGAAGGCGCTCCGCAGGGCGCCGGCGGCCTCCGCGAGCAGGAAGCGCACCTCCGGGTACGGTCTGGCGAGCCGCCAGTCGTGGGCGACGAGCGTGGCGGCCAAGCCGGGATCGGTGACCCCGCCGAGCACCATGACCTCCCCGGACTCTTCCAGTCAGGCGGCACGGTCGCCGTCGAGGACGACCTCGGCCGACCGGTTCGGGTGGGCGGAGTCGGCGAGGAACTCCCGGAACGGGCGGCGGTGCGGGCCGCTCTTCGCGGCCGGCTCCGCGACCCGCTGAAGCCCGGCCCAGTCGTGGCCGGCCCGGGGCAGCGTCGTGGTGTCCGTCCCGATCGGACAGCGGAGCACCGCACGTTCCGGCTCGGCGGTGAAGCCGGCGGCGAGCAGGATCCCGGAGAGGCGTGCGTCGCCGTACACCGGCCACACCACCGGCTCGTTGCGCTGCGCGAAGGCCGTCACCTGCCGGTGCACCAGCGCTTCGAGGCCGCGCCCGGGCAGCGGTCCGTGACTCACCTCGCCGTGCGTGCCGTAGTGGGTCCGGACCACCGGGCCGTCGCGGTGGACCACCGCGCCCACCGGCGGCAAGCGGTGCAATGCCTCCTCCATGCCGCCGATCCTGCCCGGTCGGGTGACGTTCGCCCAGCGCGTTTTCGCTGCTCGGCCCGCGGGGTAAGGATGTCGGCATGCTGGACACCGAAGTCCTGTCGCGGACGGCTCCGCGGGCGCTCGACGTCGTCACCCCGCTCGGGGACGTGCGGTTCGCCGTTCGCGCCGGCGGCTGGGACGTGCCCGCGAGACCCGAGCTGACCTGGGGCCTCGCGTCCGGGGCCCGACTCTGCCGCTGGCGGCACCAGGCCGTGCGGCTGGACGTCCTCTGCGGGGCCACCGCGTCCGGGCTGCCCGGGGTCACCCGCGAGACCACCATCCTGCGGGTACTGGCCCGGGAGGACGTCGGCGAGTTCGTCGTCCAGGCCGAGCTGGCCGGCGCGCCGCACGAGGACCGGACCTGGGAAAGCGCCTTCACCGCCGAGACCGCCGACGCCGTGGTGAGCGTCGGTGGCCCCGGGGCCGAGCTGCTGCGGCGGTGCTCGCGGGCCGGTCAGCACGTGCCGCCGTACTGGTCGCGGCTGGTCGGCGGGGACGCCGTCGAGCGGACCGGGGGCCGGCTCACCTGGCGGCTGCCCCGGGTCGACCGCGGCGACTACGCCGAGCTGTGGGTGTCCGTCGCGTGGTGTGCGCCGGGCGGGGACCCGGGCCGCGCCGTCGAGATCGACGCGGCCCGGGTGCTGCGGGAGCTAACCCAGTGAAATCCGGTCCAGATCCGGCGCCCCGGCGCGGTCGTTGCCGATCCGGATCGTATTGGCGCCCGCGGTCAGCGGCACCGGGACCGAAGTGGTGTACGGGGTGTTGTTCCCGACGCCGCTGACCTTGACCTCCACCGGCGCACCGCCGTTCACCGACACGAAGTACGCCCGGTCGCCGTTGACGGTGAAGTCCAGGTACAGGGTGTACTGACCCGCCGACGGCACCGTCACGCCCGGGAACGTCACCGCCGCCCCCGGCCCGATGTTGCGCACCTTCTGCCCGCCCGAGCACGGCGAGCAGCCGGTGACGCCGGCGTCGCCGATGTCGTTCGCCGAGTCCTCCGCCTCACGCATGAACACCCGGTCCGCGGGCCGCGGCTTCACCTGCACCGGCTTGCTGACGGACTTCGCGCGCCCGAGCGTCCGGAACGACGCCGTCACCGGGATGCTCACGTCCTGGGCCGCCGGCGCGGTCACCGTCCACGACCCGCTCAGCACCTGGCCGAGCCCGAGAGCGGACGTCGTCGCCGGGCCGCCCGTCACCGTCCAGCCCGCCGGGACCACCGGCGCCAGCGACACCTGGTCGATCGGGTCGTCGACGTCCAGCCGCAGCGACGCATCGATCCGCAGCGACTGCTGACCGGGTGAAACCCACTGGATGCCGGCGGGTTGCACGGTCAACGTCGTCTTCGGCGTATACGACTCCGGTGGCATCGGCGCCACCGCGATCCGGTCGAGGTCGGCCGTTCCGGAGACCTTGATCGTGTTGGCCCCCGCGTTGAGCGGCACCGGGATCGCGCCCGGCGCGGCGACCGCGATCGGCGCGGCGCCGTTGACGCTCACCGAGAGCGTGCCCGGCCCGGTGGTGTCCAGCTGCAGCCGGGACGGACCGGTGGCCTGCACGTTCCGGAAGACGACGGCGCCGCGGTCGAGGCCGGTCACCGCGTTCGTGCCCGAGCAGGCCTCGCACCACACCGGCGTCGCCTTGCCCTCGAAGCCGTTGCGCCACGACTCCGCTTCCAGGGGCACCTCGCCGCGCGGGTCGGGGTAGCCGTAGGCGACGTCGATCTCGTCGAGGGCCAGCTGCCGGTAGTACGGCTTGGCCTGCGGCCCGGACCACGTGTTCAGCACCTCGAGCTGCAGGTACCGGGCGTGCACCTCGCCGACGTCGATGAACTGGACGCCCCGGTTGCTCGGGAGGGCACCGGTGCGGACCGTGCGCCAGGTCTTGCCGTCGTCGCTGGCGTGGACGCGGTAGTCCTTGATGCGCGCGGAATCCTCGGCGCGGCCGAAGGACTCCCGCGCGTACGTCGGCGACGATTCGCGCTCGTGCACCGCCAGGTAGGCCGTCGACCGCTTCCGGCCCAGGTCCAGCGTCACGGACACCGGGAGCCGGCCGCCCGCGTCCCAGAAGTTCAAGTAGCTGCCGTCGACGAGGTTCGCCGCCGAAGCCGCGTTGGCGGACGCGGTCGCCTTGATCGTGCTCTTGTCGTAGAAGTACTGCTGTCCGGCGGTGTCCACTTCGAACACCGTGTCGTAGGTGTCCCAGTTCTGGATGTCCAAAATAGACAAGTAGCCGCCGGACTGGGCGAACCGCATCGGCTTCCCGGTGCGCAGGTCGGACACGCCGGTGACGCGGTAGCCGTTGTCCCGCAGCCGGACCAGGTTCGTCGACGGCCGCGTGACGACGTGCACGTACTGCGTGCGGCCCTTGAGGGTGATCACGCCGTGGGCGCCGTCGTTCCAGAAGCCCGGCTGCATGCCGCCGTACATGTAGCCGCCGCCCTCGGTGCCGGTCAGCGATTCGCGGATCGGCTGCGTCCAGGACGCCATGAAGTTGTTGAACGCCTCCTGCTGCGGCGGGAACTTGCCGTTCAGCATGGCCGTTTCGGCCATCAGCGACTTGATCGACGAGCCCGCGTTGGTGATGTACCGGCCGGTGGAGAGCCGGAAGTCGACGGCCTGGTCGCCGCCGCTGTACCACCAGTCGCCGTTGGTCGGCAGCTTGTAGTCGGCTTCGGTGAGCCGCGGCATCGGCGTGTAGACGGCCTGCGGGTAGTCGTACGACGGCGTCATGCCGGTCTTCTGCTCGTTGCTGACCGTGTCCATGATCGGCGTGTCTTCGTTGTTGTTGCTCAGCAGCCAGGACGGCCGCTTCTCGCGGATGTGCTCGTAGAGCCCGTGCTGCTCCCAGTACTCGTTGTCGTTGTCGATCCAGAACCCGGCGAGATCGGAGTAGCGGTCCATGACCTCGTCGAACAGGTCGTAGGAGAACTCGCCGAAGCCGGGCCGGGTCGTCAGGTCGACCTGGTGTCCCTTGTAGGCCGAGTAGGCGGCCGAGTCGAGGGACTCGTGGCCGGTTTCGTTGTGCCACTGGGGATCGTCGGTCATGTAGAGCATGACGCGCACGCCCTTGGCCTGGCCCGCGGCGATCAGCTCGCCGAGGAAGTCGCGCTGTGTCGAGCAGCTGCCGGGGATCTTCGACGGCCACGGCCGCGCGTACCCCAGCCGGCTGTGGAAGGTGGTGAGGACGACGTAGGACGCACCCAGTTTCTTGGCTTCGTCGATCCAGTAGCCCGGCGTCCAGCCGCCGGCGGTGACGTCGCGCTCCCAGGCGGCGCAGTCGGTGTGCCGCGGCGCGGTGAACATGCCCCAGTGCAGGAACAGCCCGGCCGTCGAGGCCCGCAGCCAGTCCTGACGCGGGTGGTACAGCTCGGCGTTCGCGGGACTGACCAGGCTCGCCACCAGCGCGACGGCGGCGGCGAGGCAGGCAAGCATTCGGATTCTCAAAGGACCTCCTCGTCCGGAGAGATCCGATGATTGGTTCCTCATATATCGTACGTCAAGGGAAGATGCCGCTCATCGGCACACAGTCGTCCGATCTGTCACAAACCCGCGGCCCCGGCCGTCAGGGTGGTGATTGCACCGCGAAAGGACGGACCCCGTGAACGACGAGCTCCTGGCCCGCAGCTTCGAGACCCACCGCGACCACCTGCGGTCCGTCGCCTACCGGATGCTGGGCTCGCTGACCGAGGCCGAGGACGCCGTCCAGGAAGCGTGGCTGAAGCTCAGCCGGAGCGACACCGCGGCCGTGGCGAACCTGGCCGGGTGGCTCACCACCGTCGTCGGGCGGGTCTGCCTCGACATGCTGCGCTCCCGGAAAGCCCGGCGCGAGGAACCGTGGAACACCCTGGTGCCCGACCCGATCGTCAGCCGCGAGGACGCCGGGCCCGAGCACGAGGCGCTGATGGCCGACTCGGTCGGGCTCGCGCTGCTGGTCGTGCTCGACACGCTCACCCCGGCCGAACGGCTCGCGTTCGTGCTGCGGGACATGTTCGCGCTGCCGTTCGAGGAGATCGCCCAAGTCGTCGGCCGGTCCGAGGCGGCGACCCGGCAGCTCGCGAGCCGCGCCCGGCGGCGGGTCCAGGGTGCCCCGGTCGCGCCGGACCCGGATCTGGCCCGCCAGCGCGAAGTCGTCGACGCCTTCCTGGCGGCCGCCCGCGGCGGGGACTTCGACGCGCTGGTCGCGGTCCTCGACCCGGAGGTCGTGCTGCGCGCCGACCACGGCGCGGCCCGGGGCGGCTCGATCGAGGTCCGCGGCGCGGCGGCGGTCGCCGACCAGGCACTGACGTTCTCGCGCCTCAACGCCAGCGGCGGCGTGGTGCACCGAGCGCTGGTCAACGGCGCGGCGGGCGTGGTCGCCACCCGCGAAGGGCGGCCGTTCTCGGTGCTGGGCTTCACGGTCGCGGGCGGCCGGATCGTCGAGATCGACATCGTCGCCGACCCCGCCCGCCTCGACCGGCTGGACCTGGCCGTGCCCGACTAACCGTCCACGACCGCGCCGGTTTCGCCGGTGGTCAGGGCGATCTCGCCGGCGTCGTCGAAGTGCAGGTAGCGGGTGCGGCCGTCCGCGTACCGCCGCACCGCGTCGGCCACCACGACCACCAGTTCGCCGTCTTCGATCGCGTAGTGGTCGTCCGGGCTCAGGACTTCGTGGATGTGCGAGCCGTTCGTCACCAGGGTGCGGACGCGGCGGCCGGTGTGGTCGTAGCTGTACAGCGCGTTGACGCCGTCGTCGCCGTGGACCCCGCGCAGTCGGCCGAACGCGTCCCGGATCTCGCTGCCCGGCCCGGGCGCAACCGCCGGGCCCGGCTCGATGTCGCGCACCAGCCCGCCCGGGCCGGTGAGCACGTGCCGTCCGTCGGCCCAGTGCTCGCTGACGCCGTTCGCGTAGTGCACCGCGGTGCGGCGGCCGGCCAGGTCGTAGTCGACGGCGTCGACGAACCCCGGCACGCTCACCAGCCGCCCGACCTCGTCGTACTGGTGGTGCACGGTCAGCCGCCCGTCGCCGGCATCGGGGTAGGACACCGCCGACACCCGGCCGTCGGCCCGGCGGGTCACGTCGAGCCGGTACTCGACGGCCACGTGCGCCGGGCGCCAGCGCTTCTCGGCCGGCCGGCCGAGCGCGTCGTACCCGAACTGGGTCACCCCGCATTCATCGGTGACGCGCACCAGCCGCCCGCAGCTGTGCGGCCCCGCGCCGTGCGGCACCGCGAGCCCGCCGTCGTGGTGGGTGAACGTGGTGACCGGCGTGCCGCGCGGGTCGTCGACCAGCACCGCGACCACCCGCCCGATCGCGTCCCGGACCCGGAACACCGTGTGCCCGCCCGCGGTCCGCGACTCGACGACGTGGCCGGCCGCGTCCCGGACGTGTACCGCGCCATCCGAGTCACGCAGCTCCCGCCCGAGCAGGTCATGCACGCCGACGGACGCAACCCGGCCTTCCCGGACCGGAAGCGGACGGCCCAGCGCGTCGTACCGGAACTCCTCCGGCGACGGCAGCGGGTCACCGTCCCGGAACGCCCGGCTCGTCCGGCACACCAGGCCGCGCGCGCAGTACTCGTGGTGCTCGTCGACGACGTCGCCGAGCAGTTCCGCGTGCCGCCGCTCCACCAGCCGGCCGGCGCCGTCGCGCAGCTCCGCGGTCACCAGCACTTCCGCCTCGCCCGACACCGCCCGCTGCTCGGTCGTGACGCGGGTGCCGTCGTAGCGGTGCCGGACGGTCGGCAGGTCCGCCGAGTCACCCGGCCGCACCACCGTTTCGGGCCGGCCCAGCGGGTCGTGGGTCAGCGTGGTCACCGCGCCCGCCGGATCGGTCACCTCGCACACCCGGGCCGTGCGGACGTCGTGGCGGGTGATCGTCACGTTGCCCAGCGGGTCCGTGGCCACCTCGGGGAAGCAGCGATCGGCCGAGTACCGGACCTCCCGGGTGTGGCCGAGCGGGTCCGTCGTCGTGGTGCGCAGCCCGGAGACGGTGTCGAGCCGGCCGTGGAACGTCGTGACCCACCAGCCTTCCTCGCCGGGACGGCGGTGGTAGCCGTGGTGGCGCAGGTCGGGCGGGCGCGCGCCGTAGACGTCGGCGACGAGCGCGTCGGTGAGCACCAGCTCCTCCCGCGCGGTCAGCAGGCCGTGCGAACCGGCGAAACCATCGGGCTCTTCGTCGTAGCGGAAGATCGTGTCGGACAGGACTTTCCCGGTGCCGTCCACCGCGCGGACCCGCGCCGGGAGCGCGGTGAACCGGTGTTCGGGGTCGGTGACGTACTTCGTCCGGGTCTCGCGCACGACCGGCTCGTGCCCGGGCCGTTCGGTCGTCGCCACCTCCCGGGTCGGGTTCCCGGCCGAATCGAAGGCCGTCTCCGTCGTGGTGACCGAAACCGGCGTCTCCCGGCGTTCGAACTCCGTCGTCACCGATCGCGTCCACTGTGGACGGCGCAGGTGCTCGACGCGGCGGTACGGCCGGTCCGCCGCCGCGGAGCCGTCGAGGCCGTAGACCTCTTCCTTGGCCAGCAGCCCTTCGCCGCCGAACCAGCGCACGGTCCGGAGGGTCGGGGCGTACTCGTCGCCGAGGTCGTCCTGGACGACGCGGCCGAAGCCGGGCGCCCGGCTGTCGTGGTACTCGAACTCCGTCACGCCCACGTGGCCGGTGCCCGACTCGCGCAGCGAGACCCGCCGGACCACCGGCACCGAGGCGACGGTCGCGTACTCGATCGCGGTCCGCAGCCCCATCCCGTTGTCGATTTCGCACAGCCGCCCGGTGCGGGGCGGGTCTTCGAAGGAGTGGTACGGCACGGCGTCGAGCACGGACACCCCGCCGCCGGAGCGCGCCCGCGCGGCCACCTGGACCCGCCGCGGTGACGGTGCTTCCAGGGCGGCGTAGCCCAGCCGCAGGACCGGAGCGGCGGTTTCGGTGCCGTGCGTGTCGAAGCCGGTCAGCGCCACGGACGTCAGCAGGGACGCGCCGGTGACGTCGTCGGCGTCGTAGCCGAGGGTCCACCGCCGCACCAGCGGCCGCGCCGAGGCGGGCACCCGCAGGTCGATCCGCGCGCACCGCAACGCCGTCGTGACGAGGGTGCCGCCGCGGCCCCGGCGCAGCACGTCCGGCCGCGGTTCGTAACTGAACTCCACTTCGTAGGGGCCGTAGGCGACGCGCGTGAGGTAGGCCTGGCCGCTGTGGTGCGCCCAGGCGAACATCGCGGCGGTGCCGAAGGCGTCCTCGGTCCGGTCGAGGTACCAGGTCGAGCCGTCGCCCGGGCCGAGGAAGTGCCGGAGGCCCGATCGGGTGGTGAGCAGGAAGCCGTCGCCGCGGCGGACCAGCCGGCCCGCCGCACCGGACGGCGCGTGGTCGTCCGCCGGCCCGACGTGCGGCAGCGGCACGGTGAACCCGCCGCCGAACGGGCCGTTCGCCGCACCGGTCGTGTACCGCAGGGCGAGCGCGGGCGCGCTGCCGCCGGGACCGGGCGGCAGGTCGAGCGGCACCGTGAAGCAGCCGCCGCCGGTCGCCGGTTCCGGTGTGAAGGCGGCTTCGTGCGTGCTCGACCGGAGCACAACCATGGTCATCTCCCCGCATGGATCCGTGACTGTGGAGGGCCAAGTGGGTGAGCCGGGGGCGCCAGATACGTCGTCACCCGTTTGCCGTGGCCGTTATGCATTCGTGATGTCGGTGTCGTATCCCAGGTGCGGCCCACGGGTCTTTCCCGGGTGCCGTTGGTGATCAGTGACGGGGGCAGAGGCAGCAGGAGGGTGGACCCGATGGTCGTCAGGTTCGTGCGGGACGAGACCGCGGAAGCAGCGACGGAGGACGCAAGGACGCTCAACGAACTCCCGGTCCCGCCGAGGCAGGTGCTGGACCGGCACGGCGCCCGCGTGCTCGACCCGGCGACGGCCGTCGTCGCGGCCGGGCAGCCGGCCCCGCGCACCACCGTGTACCGGCCGGCCGTGTTCCTGTTGCCCCAGCGGTACCTGCGCGACCAGGAGACGCTGTCGGCGATCAACCGCGTGCTCGCCCGCATCGGTCTTTACGCCGCCCCGGCCGACCGCGGCGGCGACGCCAAGGAGCTCGCCCGCGTCCGGCAGCTCGACGACGTGCCCGTCCGCGCCCTGCTGCACGTGCGAGAAGACGCCGATCCGGTCGTCGTCGACTGCTGGAAGGCGCTCCAGCTGCTGCGGGCCGCCGCCTCGGGTGAGCGGCCGGAACTGGATCCGGACGTCGTCCGGGAGATGTCCGTCGAGCACCTGATGTTCACGACACCGGTGTTCGGCGGGGTGCCGTGGGAGACCAGCGGCCTCGGCGGCACGCCGTGGGAGACCAGCGGGTTCGGCGCGGGCAGCTCGTACGGGCGCACCCACGGCGCCAACCGGATCCCGGTGACGCTGGCCGCCGCCCCGCCGTACCGCAGCGAGAAGCCCGCCCACCGGCGGCCGGTGATCGCCGTGCTCGACACCGGCATCGGCCCGCACCCGTGGTTCGGGCTGGCCGACCGCTCCGGCCCGCCGCCCGCCGGTTCCGGGCTCGCCGTCGCCCCGGACATCCAGGCCGCGATCCTGCAGGCGGAGCTCGGCTCCGGCACGACCGCGCCCACCCAGCTGCTCCACGACTACTGGGACGCGCCGACGACCGGCCAGCCGCTGATCGGCGACATCGACACCGACACCGGGCACGGCCTGTTCATCGCCGGCATCGTCCGGCAGGCCTGCCCCGAAGCCGACACGCTCGCCATCCGGGTGGTCCACAGCGACGGCGTCGCGTACGAAGCCGACGTCCTGCTCGCGCTGCACCTGCTCGCCGACCGCGTCCGCAACGCGCAGGCGAACAACCGCCCGCAGGACATGGTGGACGTCGTTTCGATCTCGATGGGCTACTACGTCGAAGACCCGGCGGACGTCGCCTTCACCGGCCAGTTCGGTTCGGTGATCGCGGAGCTGCTCGGCCTCGGGGTGCTGGTCGTCGCGGCCGCGGGCAACGACGCCACCACACGCCGGTTCTACCCGGCCGCCTTCGCCGACCAGCCGCTCGGCGGCGGCAGCGGCCCGCAGGTGATCAGCGTCGGGGCACTCAACCCCGATGTCGCCACCAGCAAGGCGCTGTTCTCCAACGAAGGCCCGTGGGTGCACTGCTGGGCGACCGGCGCCGGCGTCGTCAGCACGTATCCGACCGACGTCCGCGGCACCGCGGCCGCCGACCACGAGGTGCCGGGCTTCGGCCGCAACTCCTTCGACCCCGACGACTACAGCGCCGGCTTCGCGGTCTGGGACGGGACGTCGTTCGCGGCGCCGCTCGCCGCCGCCGAGCTCGGCAAGGCCCTGCTGCAGTCCGGGGACCTGGCCACGGTCGACCGGGAAACCGTCGTCAAGCGCGCCTGGACCGCGCTGGGCTCGCTGTGAACGTGGCCAAGACCGACCACGCTCGCGTGGCGACCCTGTTCGACGCCGCGCGGCAGGGCGACCGCGCGGCGCTGGACGAGCTGGTTTCCCTGCTCACCCCGTTGCTCTGGCAGGTGGCGCGCGACCAGGGACTCGACGCCGATCAGGCGGCCGACGTCGTGCAGACGACGTGGCTGCGGCTGCTCGGTTCGTTCGCGGAGATCCGCTCGCCGGTCGCGCTGACCGGCTGGCTGATCACCGTCACCAAGCGGGAGGCCTGGCGCACGGGGGAAAAGCGCCAGGTCGAGCGGCCGCTGCCGGAACTCCCGGAGCGGCTGACCGAAGCATCGCCGGCACCCGAGGAGGGGGTGCTGCGCGAGGACCAGCGCGTGCGCTTGTGGCGCGCGGTGGACACCTTGCCCGAACGCTGCCGCAGCCTGCTGCGGATCGTGGCGTTCGTGCACCGGCCGGACTACGCCGAAGTCGGCGCCCGGCTGGGCATGCCGAGGGGGAGTATCGGCCCGACCAGGGGACGCTGCCTCGCGCGCCTGCGCGAGCAGCTACTCGCCAACGGCGAAGGAGATTGGCTGTGACGACCGTCGAACCACCAGGCGCGAACGAGCCCTTGGACGAGCTCGACTTCCGGCTGCTGGCCGGCGTGCGCGAGCTGTGGGAAGACGCCGACCCGATGCCTCCCACGCTGGTGGAGCAGATCCGCTTCGCGATCCAGCTGGAGGACGTCGACCTGGAGGTGATGCGCATCCGGGAGCAGGAGGCCGCCGCCGCGGGCGCGCGCAGTGCCGCCGAGCAGGGCAGGCTCATCACGTTCGACAGCGAAAGCTTGACGATCATGGTGAACGTGAGCCCGGAGCCGGGGGGAACGATCCGCCTGGACGGCTGGCTCACGCCCCCGGCCGAGCACCCGATCGAGGTCCGCACGAGCTCGGGCCCGCTGACGACGACGTCGGACCCGGAGGGCCGGTTCGCGGTGAGCGGGGTGCCGCACGGGATGGTCCAGGTGCTGGTGCGCACGGTGGGCCGGTCGAGGACGGTGAGCACACCGGCGATCGAGCTCTGACCCAGGGAAACCGTGGTGCGCGCCGGGCGGGGGCCGGCTCGGGAAGGTCGCGAATGACTCATTCGGGACCAACGCGACGAGCTCCGCGCGGCAGAAGGCCTGCCGGCC